>NZ_MBEM01000136.1:0-74066 GCF_001954045.1 Mycobacterium sp. SP-6446
TGGACTATCCGCGGAGGATCTATGGCGCATGGCAAGAGACGCCGCAGCCACCGCAGTTCCGGTGCCGCGGCAGGGTTGACCGGGCCCCCATCCGTGTTGCCTCTGCACAGCGTCGATACCCACCCGCCCACCCGCCACGAGAGCGCGTCGATCTGGAGTCGTCGGCGGGTCCTGCTGCTGAATTCCACCTACGAGCCGTTGACCGCGCTGCCGATGCGCCGGGCGATCGTCATGGTGATCTGCGGCAAGGCCGACGTCGTGCACCACGATCCCGCCGGACCGGTGATCCACTCGGCGACCAGGTCAATCGTGGTGCCGTCGGTGATCCAGTTGCGCACCTACGTCCGGGTGCCGTACCGCGCCCGCGTCCCGATGACCCGCGCCGCACTGATGCACCGCGACCGTTTCTGCTGCGCCTACTGCGGGGCGAAGGCCGACACCGTCGATCACGTGGTGCCACGCAGCCGCGGCGGCGACCACTCCTGGGAAAACTGCGTCGCGTGCTGCTCGACGTGCAACCACCGCAAGGGCGACAAGCTGCTCACCGAGCTCGGCTGGGCGCTGCGACGCGCGCCGGTGCCGCCCACGGGACAGCACTGGCGATTGCTGTCCACCGTCAAGGAATTGGATCCCGCCTGGGCTCGATACCTCGGTGAAGGCGCCGCCTGACCCAACTTGGGTCCTGAGTGCGTCGGTTCGTCGCGCCGTGGGATACGGTTTGCGTCGTGAGCGTTATGCAGATCCATCTGTTGTTCATCGGGATCCCGTTATCGCTGGTGATCGTGCTCGTCGGGCTGATCTGGTCGCACAAGGGTCCGCACCCGGCGACGTACAAGATGTCGGAGCCGTGGACACATCCGCCCATCCTGTGGGCCGCCACCGACGAAGCCGTCGGCGGCGAGCACGGCGGGCATGGCACGTCGGAGTTCTCGGTTGGGGGTGGCGCCAGTGGCACGTGGTGAAGTAGCGACGATCGAGCCCGCCGAGCTGCCCAAGGGCTTCGTGATCACCACCAGCGGACGCATCTCGGGGGTGACCGAGCCCGGGACGGTGTCGGTGCACTACCCGTTCCCGATCAAAGACCTCGTCGCCATCGACGACGCGCTGAAATACGCGTCGCGGTCCTCGATGGCGCGGTTCGCCATCTATCTCGGCGACCTGGGCAGCGACACCGCCGCTCGGGCCCGCGAAATCCTGGCCAAGGTCCCCACGCCCAACAACGCGGTCTTGCTCGCGGTCTCACCCGACCAGTCCGTCATCGAGGTCGTCTACGGCGCCCAGGTTCGCGGGCGCGGCGCCGAGTCGGCCGCGCCGCTGGGAGTGGCCGCCGCGGCGTCGGCGTTCAAGCAGGGGAACCTGGTCGACGGGCTCGTCAGCGCGATCCGCGTGCTCAGCGCCGGAATATCGCCCGCCTGACCGCTCGCTGCTAGCCCGCGGAACCGTCGAAGCGGCGGGCCCGCAGCGAACGCTTGATCCCCGCCTGGCCCTCCAGCACCAGCCGGCGCAGCGCCGGCGGCACCTCGGACTCCGGGGCCTGCAGGAACCGGTCGGCGGCCGCAACACCCTCCTCGCTGATATCCCAGTGCGGGTACAACCCGATCACCACGGTCTGGGCGACCTCGCTGGAACGTCGCGTCCACACTCCGGGGATGGCGTCGAAGTAGCGCTCGGTGAACGGCTTGAGCAGCTCATGCTGTCCCGGCGGCGCGATGCCCGCGATCATCGAGCGGGCCGTGATGTTGGCCAGGGTGTCGTCCTCGACCACCGTGGTCCACGCCTGCTCCTTGACCTGCGGTTGGGGCCGGGCGGCGGCGGCCTGGGCGCCGTGGCGCTTGCCGGCCGCCGTGGGGTCGCGCTGAACCTCGGCGTCGATGAACGGTGTCGCCGGCCCGTCGGCGTCGATCTTGCCGGCGGTGGCCAACGCGATCACGATGCGCCAGCGCAGGTCGGTGTCGATCTGCAGGCCGGCCAACCCGAGTTCGTCGGGGTCGCGATCGAGCAGGTCGGCCAGCGTCTCGACATGCCGAGGGGACAGCACCGACGTGCACAGCGCGTTGAGGAACGCGAGCTGGTGATCCGATCCGGGCTCCGCGGCGCGGGCCAACTCCAGCAGCCGGTCGGCGAACTGCGCCCAGCCGTCCTGGTGGGCCCAGGCCGGGTCGGCGTAGGAGGTCAGCGCCGTCTGCGCCTGCATCAGCAGCCGCTGCAACACCGCAACCTCCGTTTCGGCGTGCACGCCGCGCGATACCAGTGCCACGAAGTCACGGGCGCGCAGCTCGGCCTCGCGGGTCATCTCCCACGCCGCCGACCACACCAGCGAGCGTGGCAGCGGCTCGGTGATGTCGCCGATGCGTTCCAGCGCGGTCCGCAGCGACTGCGGGTCCAGCCGCAGCGAGCAATAGGTCAGGTCGTCGTCGTTGACCAGAATCAGCTTGCCGCGCGAAACACCAACCAGCGCAGCAACTTCCGTGTCGGCGCCATCGACGTCGATTTCCTCCCGGTGTAGCCGCACTAGCTTGCCGGACCCGTCGTCGTCGTAGATTCCGATCGCCAGCCGATGCACCCGCGTCTCGCCCGCGCCCGGCGCCGCGCCGCCCTGCTGCACCACGAACCGGGTGAACCTGCCGTCGGCGTCCAGGTCGAAATCCGCGCGCAGCGTGTTAAGCCCGGTGGTTTTCAGCCACTGCTGGCCCCAGGTCGACAGGTCGCGGCCGGACGCCTTCTCCAGCGCGGCGATCAGATCGCCGAACGTGGCGTTGCCGTACGCATGGGTGCGGAAGTAGTCGCGCAGCCCGGCCAGGAAGTGCTCCAGTCCGACGTAGGCCACTAGCTGCTTGAGCACCGATGCGCCTTTGGCATAGGTGATTCCGTCGAAGTTCACCTCGACCGCGGCCAAGTCGGGGATGTCCGCTGCGATCGGGTGCGTCGAGGGCAGCTGGTCCTGACGGTATGCCCACGATTTCTCGACGGTGGCGAAAGTCGTCCAGGCCTCGGTGAATTCGGTGGCCTCGCTTTGACACAACACCGACGCGAACGTCGCGAACGACTCGTTCAGCCACAGGTCGTCCCACCACGACATGGTGACCAGGTCCCCGAACCACATGTGCGCCATCTCGTGCAGCACCGTCTCGGCGCGCCGCTCATAGGATGCGCGGGTGACCTTGCTGCGAAAGACATAGTCCTCGAGGAACGTCACCGCGCCGGCGTTTTCCATTGCGCCGGCGTTGAATTCGGGCACGAACAGCTGGTCGTACTTGCCGAACGCATACGGCAGGCCGAAGTTCTTGTGGTAGAAGCCAAAGCCCTGCTTGGTCTGGGTGAACAACCGCTCGGCGTCCATGTACGGCGCCAGCGAGGCGCGGCAGTAGATGCCCAGCGGGATCTCGCCGTGTTCGTCGGTGTAGGCGTCCTTCCACTCCGCGTACGGCCCCGCGATCAACGCGACCAGATAGGTGCTCATCCGCGGGGTGGTGGCGAAGGTATGCACGCCGTCGGCGACGCCGGTGGTCGCGCCGTTGGAGATCACCTTCCAATGCTTCGGCGCGGTCACCTGCATGGCGAACGTGGCCTTGAGGTCGGGCTGGTCGAAGCAGGCGAACACGCGCTTGGCGTCGGCGGTTTCGAATTGCGAGTACAGATACGTCTCGTCGTCCACCGGGTCGACGAAGCGATGCAGTCCCTCGCCGGTGTTGGAGTAGCGGAAATCGGCGTCGACGACGACGACATTGCGGTCGGCGAGTCCGTTCAACGCGATGCCGGTCGATTCGTCGTAGCCGGACACGTCCAGTTCGCGGCCGTTGAGGGTGGCGCTGCGGATGACCTCGGCGGCGATGTCGATGACCGTGTCGGCGCCGGCGAGCGCGTCGAACACCACGGTGGTGGTGGACCGGAACGTGCGTTCGCCGGGGGCGACGGAACCGTCGGTGAGATCGACGTTGATCTGGTAGCTGTCGACCGTGATCAGGCCGGCGCGTTCGACGGCCTGGTCCCGGGTGAGGTTAGGTAGGGCCACGCGTCCAACTTAAAGCGTGCGGGCCCGGCGCCGCAGAGCGGGAACAGGCGAGCGGCGACTACGGTTGTGCTGAACGGTGTTCTAACCGTTGACGAGAGGACTGCGCAATGCCCGAGAAGGCACCCGTGAAAAACCAAGCCGATTTCTGGTTCGATCCGCTGTGCCCGTGGTGCTGGATCACGTCGCGCTGGATCCTCGAGGTGGAGAAGGTTCGCGACATCGAGGTGAACTTCCACGTCATGAGCCTGGCGATACTCAACGAAAACCGCGAAGGCCTGCCCGACAAATACCGCGAAATGATGAAGCATGCCTGGGGCCCGGTGCGGGTGGCGATCGCCGCCGAGCAGGCCCACGGTGCGGACGCGCTGGGCCGGCTGTACACGGCGATGGGTACTCGGATTCACAACGAGGACAACAAAGACCTCGAAGAGGTCATCAAGCTGTCCCTCGCCGACTCCGATCTGCCCGCCGAGCTTGCCAAGGCCGCGCAGAGCGACGCCTACGACGACGCGCTGCGCAAGAGTCACCATGCCGGGATGGACGCGGTCGGTGACGATGTCGGGACGCCGACCATCCACGTGAACGGGGTGGCGTTCTTCGGGCCGGTCCTGTCGAAGATCCCGCGCGGCGAGGAGGCCGGCAAGCTGTGGGACGCCTCGGTGACCTTCGCGTCCTACCCACACTTCTTTGAGCTCAAGCGGACCCGCACCGAGCCGCCCCAGTTCGACTGACCCCGCGCGCGCCTGTGTAAGGATTGCGGGCATGCGCGTTTACCTCGGCTCTGACCACGCGGGATTCGAGCTAAAACAACAGATCATCGCCCACCTCGAGAAGTCCGGGCATGAGCCGATCGACTGCGGTGCGTTCACCTACGACGCGGACGACGACTACCCGGCGTTTTGCATCGCCGCCGCGACGCGCACGGTGGCGGACCCCGACAGCCTCGGCATCGTGCTGGGCGGATCGGGCAACGGCGAGCAGATCGCGGCCAACAAGGTGCCCGGGGCACGCTGCGCGCTGGGGTGGAGCGTCGAGACCGCGACGCTGGCCCGGGAACACAACAACGCGCAGTTGATCGGCATCGGTGGCCGCATGCACACCGTTGCCGAGGCGTTGGCCATCGTGGACGCCTTCCTGAACACGCCGTGGTCGAAAGCCGAACGCCACCAACGGCGTATCGACATTCTCGCCGAATACGAACGCACTCACCAAGCGCCGCCGGTGCCCGGCGCCCAGGGCTGAGAGAGTCCGGTGCCCGAAGGGCATACCCTGCACCGGTTGGCGCGGCTGCATCAGCGTCGATTCCGCGGCGCACCCGTGGCGGTGTCCAGCCCGCAGGGCCGATTCGCCGATTCGGCCGTCGTCGACGGTCGGGTGCTGCGCCGCGCCAGCGCCTGGGGCAAGCACCTGTTTCATCATTACGCCGGCGGCCCGATCGTGCACGTGCACCTCGGTCTCTATGGCACATTCACCGAATGGGAACGCCCCGCCGACGGCACGCTCCCGGATGCGGTGGGCCAGGTGCGGATGCGGATGGTCGGCGCCGACTACGGCACCGACTTGCGCGGCCCGACGGTGTGCGAGGTGATCGACGAGGCGCAGGTCGCGGATGTGGTCGCCAAGCTCGGTCCGGACCCGCTGCGCGCTGACGCCGACCCGTCGTGGGCGTGGGCCCGAATTGCGAAGTCCCGCAGGCCCATTGGCGCGCTGTTGATGGACCAGACGGTTATCGCGGGCGTGGGCAACGTCTACCGCAGCGAGTTGCTGTTCCGCCACCGCATCGACCCGTTCCGGCCCGGCCAGAAGATCGGCGAGGCCGAATTCGACGCGGCGTGGACCGATTTGGTTGCGCTGATGAAGGTCGGCTTGCGCGGCGGCAAGATCATCGTGGTGCGGCCCGAACACGATCACGGCCCACCGTCCTACCGGCAAGGGCGGCCGCGGACATACGTGTACCGACGTGCCGGTGAACCCTGCCGGGTGAGCGGGGATCCGATCCGCACCGCGGTGCTGGAGGGCCGAAACGTGTTCTGGTGCCCCACTTGTCAAACATGACCGCTCGGCGTCTACTGGTTGGACTTCCTCTCGAAAGGGTAAGGGTGGCGTCGTGAAGACAATTCCGCGGACAACTGCAACGCTTTTCGCGTTGATCGTCGGCCTGGGGCTGGCTGGAGTGGGCGCCACGACCCAAGCCCAGGCGCAGCCGGGGCCCTTCCCGCAATGGTGCCCGGGTGAATTCTGGGACCCGGGCTGGGGCAACAACTGGGACTGGAACAACTGCCATGACTGGCGCGCGGCGCCGCCGGAGCGTCCTTGGGAAGCGCCGCCGCCGCCACCGCCCCCGGCGTGGCACCCGTGATCCGCACAACCAAACGCGCCCCGTCGATACGGCGGGGCGCGTTTTTCGGACGCGTCAGTCCGCGGTGACTCCCAGCGCCGCGTAGACCTCGTTGCTGAGCGCGAGGCTGCGCGGGTCCGCATTGGATTTGGTGGCGTCGAAGCGATTCGCCACATACGCGTAGCCGATGCGGTGCTCCAGATCGACGAAGCCGAATGAGCCCCCCAGCCCTCCGTGGCCGAAGATCCGACGGTTGGGGCCGTTCACGCCGCGCTGGTTGAGCATGTACCCCAGGCCCCACCCGTGATCGGCGACGCGGGGTCCGAGCACCAGATCGGTCTCATAGCCGCCCTGGCACACGCGGACCAGGTCCATGTGCTCCCGGCTGAGCAGCTTCTCTTGCGCCAGCGCGTTGTAGAACGTGGCCAGTCCCAGCGCCGACACCTGACCGTTGGTGCCGGGGAACTCGAGCTGGCGCCACAACTGCAGGTCGTGCGAGCCGAGTTCGTCGTCGGGCGCGAAACCCATCGAGATCGACAATCCCGCTTTGGGGTGTTCGGCCAGGCTCGTCGGGTAGCCGGGGGCCTGCACGTCGGCCAACAGGCCGCGGGCGTGGGGCTTGTTGACCCGCTCGGCGCAGCGGCGTTGTTCGGCGGGGGACAGGCCGATGTGGACGTCGGCGCCGAGCGGTTCGGCGATTTCGGTGCGCAGGTACTGACCGATCGTGCGACCGGTGATCCGGCGGAACACCTCGCCGACGATGAAACCGAAGGTGGTCATGTGGTAGCCCTGGGCGGTGCCCGGCTCCCACCAGGGTTCGGCGGCGGCCAATTGCTCGCAGACGAAGTCCCAGTCGGCGACCTGCTCCCAGAGCATTCGGGTGCGCGGCCCGATCACGCCGGACCGGTGGCCCATCACCATGGCCAGGGTGATGTCCTGCTTGCCCGCCTGCGCGAACTCGGGCCAGTAGCGCGCTATCGGCGCGTGCAGGTCCAGCTCGCCGCGGTCGGCAAGCTGATGGACGCACGTGGACGAAAGGCCCTTGGTGCCCGAGAGCACGGTGGTCAGGGTGTCCTGCCGCCACGGGCGGGTGCCCGCCGCGTCGGCCGAGCCGCCCCAGAGGTTGACGACGAGGTCGCCGTCGACCCAGACGGCAACGGCCGCGCCGACCTCGTGGCGCATCGCGAAGTTGCGCGCAAACGCGTCGCGTACGCCGACGAAGTCCGGCGCGCATGAGCCCTTGATATCGACGTCGCTCATGGCGCCTTTCTGTCGAGCAGTTGCCCAGCAGAGCGGGCGACGGGAATCGAACCCGCGTAGCTAGTTTGGAAGACTAGGGCTCTACCATTGAGCTACGCCCGCATATATAAGTCGAGCGAGACTGTATCTGGCGACGAACATCAAATCTAATCGAAGCGGGTCTGTTATCGCACCGTGAGGTCGTGAGGTCGCTGCGAAGCCGGCGCCGCCGGGCCGTAGGATCGCGAGGTCAGCGCGGGGTGTAGCGCAGCTTGGTAGCGCATCCGCTTTGGGAGCGGAAGGCCGCAGGTTCAAATCCTGTCACCCCGACCAGACCGCAAACGACCACCGAGGAGCACACCCCGTGAAGAGCAGTGTCGAGCAGTTGAGCCCCACCCGGGTGCGCATCAATGTCGAAGTGCCGTTCACCGAGCTCGAGCCCGATTTCCAGCGGGCTTACAAGGAGCTGGCCAGGCAGGTGCGGCTACCGGGTTTCCGGCCCGGCAAGGCGCCCGCGAAGTTGCTGGAGGCCCGTTTCGGCCGGGAGGCGATGCTCGACCAGGTCGTCAACGAGGCGCTGCCCGCCCGGTATGGGCAGGCCGTCGCGGAGTCGGAAGTCCATCCCCTTGGCCAGCCCGACATCGAGGTGACCAAGAAGGAGTACGGCCAGGAGCTGGCGTTCACCGCCGAGGTCGACATCCGGCCCGAGATCACCCTCCCGGACCTGAGCGCGCTGCAGGTGTCGGTGGATCCGATCGAGGTCAGCGACGACGACGTCGACGCCGAACTGCAGTCGCTGCGCGCCCGGTTCGGCACCCTGAAAGGGGTGGACCGGCCGGTGGCCGACGGAGACTTCGTTTCGATCGACCTGTCGGCGACCGTCGACGGCGAGGACGTTCCGGGCGCCGCCGCGCAGGGACTGTCCCACGAGGTCGGCTCCGGCCGGCTCATCGCCGGCCTCGACGAGGCCGTCGTCGGTTTGTCCGTCGACGAGTCCAAGGAGTTCACCGCGCAGCTGGCGACCGGTGAGCATGCCGGAAAGGACGCGCAGGTCACCGTCACCGTCAAGTCCGTCAAGGAACGCGAACTGCCCGAGCCCGACGACGAGTTCGCCCAATTGGCAAGCGAATTCGACACCATCGAGGAGCTGCGGTCCAACCTCCGCGACCAGGTGGCCCGGCTCAAGCGCGCCCAGCAGGCCGACCAGATCCGCAACGCCACGCTGGACGCTCTGCTCGAGCAGGTAGACGTGCCCCTGCCGGAGGCGGTCGTACAGGCCCAATTCGACAACGCGATGCACGGCGCGCTGCACGGCCTGGACCACGACCAAGCCAAGTTGGACGAGGTGCTCGCGGCCCAGGGCAAGTCGCGTGAGGAGTTCGAGGCCGAGACGCGCGACGCCGCGGAGACCGAGCTGCGCAAGCAGCTGCTGCTGGATGCGCTGGCCGACGACTTGGAGGTCCAGGTCGGGCAGGACGACCTGACCGAGCGACTGGTGATGACGTCTCGGCAATACGGCATCGAGCCGCAGCAGCTGTTCGCCTATCTCCAGGAGAACAATCAGCTGCCGGCCATGTTCGCCGACGTGCGGCGCGGGCTGGCCATCGCCGCGGCGGTCGAGGCGGCGACGGTCAGCGATACCGAGGGCAACGCGATCGACACCAGCGAGTTCTTCGGCAAGCGCGACCAGGCCGCAGAGGAGGCCACGGATGAGGGCGGCGACGACGCGCCCGAGGACGCGGCCGAGGCCTCGGACGAAGCCGAGAAATGACGCTGTGAGCGAACGCGCCCGTTTCGATGGGTGCGTGGCCAGCGCGCAGTGGGCTCGGTTGGTTAGTGTCGGTGCATACGGATTTCGAGAAAGCAGGTAACCCAGTCGTGACTGACATGCGTTCGAACTCGCAGGGTCTCAACCTCACGGACTCGGTCTATGAGCGCTTGCTCACCGAGCGCATCATCTTCCTCGGTTCGGAGGTGAACGACGAGATCGCCAATCGGCTGTGCGCGCAGATTCTGCTGCTCGCCGCCGAGGACTCGACCAAAGACATCTCGCTCTACATCAATTCACCCGGCGGATCGATCAGTGCCGGGATGGCGATCTACGACACCATGGTCCTGGCGCCGTGCGACATCGCCACCTACGCGATGGGCATGGCCGCGTCGATGGGTCAGTTCCTGCTCGCCGCGGGCACCAAGGGCAAGCGCTACGCCCTGCCGCACGCCAGGATCCTGATGCACCAGCCGCTGGGCGGGGTGACCGGCAGCGCGGCCGACATCGCCATCCAGGCCGAGCAGTTCACGCTGATCAAGCAGGAAATGTTTAGGCTTATCGCCGAGTTCACCGGTCAGCCGGTCGAGCGCATCGTGACCGACTCCGATCGCGACCGGTGGTTCACCGCCGCGGAAGCCCTCGAGTACGGCTTCGTCGACCACATCATCACCCGCGCCGCACACCTCACCAACGGAGAAGCCCAATGAATCCCGAGATCCAACCCCAGGCGCGGTACATCCTGCCGTCGTTCATCGAGCACTCCAGCTTCGGCGTCAAGGAATCCAACCCGTACAACAAGCTCTTCGAGGAACGCATCATCTTCCTCGGCGTCCAGGTCGATGACGCGTCGGCGAACGACATCATGGCCCAGTTGCTGGTGCTGGAGTCATTGGATCCCGATCGCGACATCACCATGTACATCAACTCCCCGGGTGGGGGGTTCACCTCACTGATGGCGATCTACGACACGATGCAGTACGTGCGCGCCGACATCCAGACGGTGTGTCTGGGTCAGGCCGCTTCGGCGGCGGCGGTGCTGCTGGCGGCCGGGACGCCGGGTAAGCGGATGGCGCTGCCCAACGCGCGGGTGCTGATCCATCAGCCGTCTCTTCAGGGTGTCATCCAGGGCCAGTTCTCCGATCTGGAGATCCAGGCCGCCGAGATCGAGCGGATGCGCACGCTGATGGAGACCACCCTGGCCCGCCACACCGGCAAGGACGCCTCGGTGATCCGTAAGGACACCGACCGCGACAAGATCCTGACCGCGGAAGAGGCCAAGGACTACGGGATCATCGACACCGTCCTGGAGTACCGGAAGCTTTCGGCTCAAACGGCCTAACGGTCGAGGACGGTCGCCAACTCCGCGATATCGGCCGGCCCCACTCGGCAGCATCCGCCGATGATGCGCGCCCCGGCCGCCGCCCACTGCGCGGCGCGTTGCGCGGAAAAGCTGCGCGGCCCGGTCCAACGCTGGCCGTCCCAACGCTCGCCGCTGTTCGGGTAGACGATGATCGGCTTGCCGATGTCGGCGATCGCGATGGCGGCGAGAACGTCGTCGGCCGCACAGCAATTCACGCCGACCGCGACGATCTCGTCGACGCCGGCCGCCACCGCGAACGCGTCGGCGAGCGGTTGTCCGGCGCGGGTCTTCGTCCCGTCGATGGTGTAGCTGAGCCAGGCCGGCACGCCGACCGAGCGCACCAGGTTCACCAGTGCCTCGGCCTCGTCGACATCGGGCACCGTTTCCAGGGCGAGCACGTCGGCTCCGGCGCCGGCCAGGACCTCCAGCCGGGGACGATGCCAGCGCGTCAGCGCCGCGACGGACATGCCGTAGCGGCCGCGATACTCGGATCCGTCGGCCAGCGCCGCGCCGTACGGTCCGACCGAGGCGGCGACGCAAAGGTTCTCGGCAGCCGCGGCGTCACGCGCGGTCTTGGCGAGATCGACGCTGCGACGCAGCAGCGCGACGGCGGCGCCGCGGGCGATCCCGCGGGCCGCGAAACCGTCGAACGAAGCCTGGTAGCTGGCGGTCGTCGCGATCGACGCACCGGCGCGAAAGTACGCCGCGTGGACCGCGACGATCTGCTCCGGGTCATCGGCCAACAGCCGCGCCGACCACAGCGGGTCGGACAGGTCGTGACCGCGCGCCTCCAGCTCGGTGGCCAGGCCGCCATCACTGATCAGCACGGATTCGCTGGGCCAGGTAAATCCCACAGCCAAACCCACACCGCCACTGTAGGGTGGGTTGCCTGGTGGTCAGCCAGAAAACCACCGGGTTCGGGGGCGCACAAGCCTCGGTCGGGTAACGACCGCGACACGCCAAAGACACGCTATGCGCGTCTTTGACGAGTGACCGGCGTCATCGGGCTATATGTTTCATTCAGACGGACAGCATTGAATACCACCGACGCGATTCGGCGCTAACGGTCGCGAGGGGCCCGAGCAAGCGGGTAGCGTCGGGGATTACATGCGGCACAGCACGACGAACGGCGAACAGGAAGTAGGCACTTAAGCACCATGGCGCGCATCGGAGACGGCGGTGACCTGCTGAAGTGCTCGTTCTGCGGGAAGAGCCAAAAGCAAGTCAAGAAGCTCATTGCTGGCCCCGGTGTGTACATCTGCGATGAGTGCATCGATCTGTGTAACGAGATCATCGAAGAGGAGCTCGCCGACGCCGACGACGTCAAGCTTGACGAACTGCCCAAGCCCGCCGAGATCCGGGAATTCCTGGAGGGATACGTCATCGGGCAGGACACCGCCAAGCGGACGCTGGCGGTCGCGGTCTACAACCATTACAAGCGGATCCAGGCGGGCGAGAAGGGTCGTGACTCCCGGTACGAGCCGGTCGAGCTGACCAAGTCCAACATCCTGATGCTCGGACCGACCGGCTGTGGCAAGACCTACCTCGCCCAGACGCTCGCCAAGATGCTCAACGTGCCGTTCGCCATCGCCGACGCCACAGCGCTGACCGAAGCCGGTTATGTCGGTGAGGATGTCGAGAACATCTTGCTGAAACTCATCCAGGCCGCCGACTACGACGTCAAGCGCGCCGAGACCGGGATCATCTACATCGACGAGGTCGACAAGATCGCGCGCAAGAGCGAGAACCCGTCGATCACCCGCGACGTCTCGGGGGAGGGCGTGCAGCAGGCCCTGCTGAAAATCCTCGAGGGCACGCAGGCGTCGGTTCCCCCGCAGGGCGGCCGCAAGCACCCGCACCAAGAGTTCATCCAGATCGACACCACCAACGTGCTGTTCATCGTCGCGGGTGCGTTCGCCGGCCTGGAGAAAATCATCTACGAGCGGGTCGGCAAGCGCGGGCTGGGCTTCGGCGCCGAGGTCCGCTCCAAGGCCGAGATCGACACCACCGATCACTTCGCCGACGTGATGCCCGAGGACCTGATCAAGTTCGGTCTGATCCCCGAATTCATCGGCCGCCTCCCGGTCGTCGCCTCCGTCACCAACCTGGACATGGAGTCGTTGGTGAAGATCCTGTCCGAACCGAAGAACGCTTTGGTCAAGCAGTACACCCGGCTCTTCGAGATGGACGGCGTCGAGCTGGAGTTCACCGACGACGCGCTGGAGGCGATCGCCGATCAGGCCATCCACCGCGGCACGGGCGCGCGGGGGCTGCGGGCCATCATGGAAGAAGTCCTGCTGCCGGTGATGTACGACATCCCGAGCCGCGACGACGTCGCCAAGGTCGTCGTCACGAAGGAAACCGTGCAGGACAACGTGTTGCCGACGATCGTGCCGCGCAAGGCTTCGCGCGCCGAGCGTCGCGACAAGAGCGCGTAGGCCACCAGTTCAACATTCATGGCGCCCGGCGGTTTGCCGGTCATGGCTTCGCGGAACCCCACCGACGTGACGAACAACACAGTTTGCGTCGTACCCATCAGTAGCACCCCGCTGACTTCGGCATTGGCCCCAAACCCGCTGCGTGCGAGGGATATGAGACGGTCATCCTCGCCGAAAACCGGTGCCATAATTGGTACTACCAGTGACACACAAGCTTCAGGGCACGGGAGTCACTCCATCGGCGCGTACCCTAAAGCTCCAGTGGAGTGCCTATCCGATTGACAAATGGAGGGCGGAGACGTGGATCCGAACGGCAGCGGAGCCGGATCAGATTCTCATAGCGAGATCCGTCATAACGGGTCCGACCGTCAGCGGCTGGAACAAGTTGTCATCCGCTTCGCCGGGGACTCCGGCGACGGTATGCAGCTGACCGGCGACCGGTTCACGTCGGAGGCAGCGCTTTTCGGAAACGACCTGGCGACTCAGCCGAATTACCCCGCGGAGATCCGCGCCCCCGCAGGCACGCTGCCCGGCGTCTCGTCGTTCCAGATTCAGATCGCCGATTACGACATCTTGACCGCCGGCGACCGACCGGACGTGCTCGTCGCCATGAACCCCGCGGCGCTGAAGGCCAACATCGGCGACCTGCCGCGCGGCGGAATGGTGATCGCGAACTCCGACGAATTCACCAAGCGCAACCTGACGAAGGTCGGCTACGTAACCAACCCGCTGGAGTCCGACGAGCTCGACGACTACGTCGTGCACTCCGTCGCGATGACCAACTTGACCCTTGGGGCCGTCGAGACGATCGGCGCGTCGAAGAAAGACGGCCAACGCGCGAAAAACATGTTCGCCCTTGGCCTTTTGTCGTGGATGTACGGGCGCCCAATCGAGGCCAGCGAGAAATTCATCCGGGAGAAGTTCGCCCGCAAGCCCGACATCGCAGAGGCCAACGTGCTCGCCCTTAAGGCGGGCTGGAACTACGGCGAAACGACCGAGGCGTTCGGCACCACCTACGAGGTCTCCCGCGCGACGTTGCCGGCCGGTGAATACCGGCAGATTTCGGGCAACACCGCGCTGGCCTACGGCATCGTGGCGGCCGGGCAGCTGGCCGGCATCCCGGTGGTGCTCGGCAGCTATCCGATCACGCCGGCCTCGGACATCCTGCACGAGCTGTCCAAGCACAAGAACTTCAACGTGATCACCTTCCAGGCCGAAGACGAGATCGGCGGCATCTGTGCGGCGATCGGCGCCTCCTACGGCGGGGCGCTGGGCGTCACCAGCACGTCGGGACCGGGGATTTCGCTGAAGTCCGAGGCGCTGGGCCTGGGCGTGATGACCGAGTTGCCGTTGCTGGTCATCGATGTGCAGCGCGGCGGACCGTCGACCGGGCTGCCCACCAAGACCGAGCAGGCCGACCTGCTGCAGGCGTTGTACGGCCGCAACGGGGAGTCGCCGGTGGCGGTCCTGGCTCCGCGGTCGCCGTCCGACTGCTTCGAGACCGCGCTCGAGGCGGTGCGCATCGCGGTGTCGTACCACACCCCGGTGATCCTGCTGTCCGACGGCTCGATCGCCAACGGCTCTGAGCCATGGCGGATTCCGGACGTCGGCTCGCTGGAGCCGATCAAGCACATCTTCGCCAAGCCCGACGAACCCTTCCAGCCTTACAACCGCGACCCGGAAACCCTGGCGCGTCAGTTCGCCGTTCCGGGCACACCCGGACTGGAACATCGCATCGGCGGTTTGGAAGCGGCGAACGGCAGCGGCAACATCTCCTACGAGCCGATCAACCACGACCTCATGGTCCGGTTGCGCCAGGCCAAGATTGACGGCATCTCCGTCCCCGACCTGGAAGTCGACGATCCGACCGGAGACGCCGAGCTGCTGCTGATCGGCTGGGGCAGCTCCTACGGCCCGATCGGCGAAGCCTGCCGTCGCGCGCGGCGCAAGGGCATCAAGGTCGCGCACGCCCACCTGCGCTACCTCAGCCCGTTCCCCGCGAACCTCGGCGAGGTGCTGCGGCGTTACCCGAAGGTGGTCGCGCCGGAGATGAACCTGGGGCAGTTGGCGCTGATCCTGCGCGGCAAGTATCTGGTCGACGTGCAATCGGTCACCAAGGTCCAGGGCGTGTCGTTCCTGGCCGACGAGATCGGGCGCGTCATCCGCGCCGCGCTGGGCGGAACATTGGCCGAAATCGAGCACGATAAGACGATGGTCGCCAGAATGGCGGCAGCAACAGTTGGAGCGGGAGCTATCGAATGACGAGCGACCTAGCGGGCACAGACCTCGGGTTGACGCCGAGGTTGACGAAGAACGACGGCGTGCCCACGACGGATCAGCCGCAGAAGGGCAAAGACTTCACCAGCGATCAAGAGGTCCGGTGGTGCCCGGGCTGCGGCGACTACGTCATCCTCAACACCATCCGCAACTTCCTGCCCGAGCTGGGGCTGCGTCGGGAGAACATCGTCTTCGTCAGCGGCATCGGCTGCTCCAGCCGGTTCCCGTACTACCTGGAGACCTACGGGTTCCACTCCATCCACGGCCGGGCCCCGGCCATCGCGACCGGGCTCGCCCTGGCCCGCGAGGACCTGTCGGTGTGGGTGGTCACCGGCGACGGCGACGCCCTGTCGATCGGCGGCAACCACCTGATCCACGCGCTGCGCCGCAACGTCAACATCACGATCCTGCTGTTCAACAACCGGATCTACGGCCTGACCAAGGGGCAGTACTCGCCGACGTCCGAGGTCGGCAAGGTCACCAAGTCCACGCCGATGGGATCGCTGGATCACCCGTTCAACCCGGTGTCGTTGGCGCTGGGCGCCGAAGCGACCTTCGTCGGCCGCGCACTGGACTCCGACCGCAACGGGCTGACGGAGGTCCTGCGGGCTGCCGCCCAGCATCGCGGCGCCGCCGTGGTCGAAATCCTGCAGGACTGCCCGATTTTCAACGATGGCTCGTTCGACGCGCTGCGCAAGGAGGGCGCCGAGGAGCGGGTGATCAACGTCCGCCACGGCGAGCCGATTGTCTTCGGCGCCAACGGCGAATACTGCGTGGTGAAGTCCGGCTTCAGCCTCGAGGTGGCCAAGACCGCCGACGTGGCCGTCGAGGAGATCGTCGTGCACGACGCGCAGGCCGACGACTCGGCCTACGCGTACGCGCTGTCGCGGTTGTCGGACCAGAACCTCGAGCACACGGTGCTGGGCATCTTCCGCAACATCAACAGGCCCACCTACGACGACGCGGCCCGCTCCCAGGTTCGTGCGGCCCAGTCGTCCAAGCCGTTCGATACCGCTGCGCTGCAGTCACTGTTGCGCGGGCGCGACACCTGGACCGTCGACTAAGGTGGCCCAGCTCGTGCCCGACGCAGTCTCACTGGCCGGGGTAGTACTCGCTGGAGGCGAGTCGCGGCGGATGGGCCGCGACAAAGCAACCCTGCCCTTCCCGGGTTCTTCGGGCGCCGGTGCGACCACGATGGTTGAGCACGTTGTCGGCATCCTCGCGCAGCGCTGCGAACCAGTTTTGGTGATGGCCGCGCAGGGACAACCGCTGCCCGCACTGCAGGCCCGCATCATCCGCGACGAGTTGGGCGGCCAGGGGCCGTTGCCGGCGACCGCGCGCGCACTGCGCGCCGCCTCCGACGCGGGCACCCGCCTCGCTTTCATCTGCGCCGTGGACATGCCGCTGTTGAGCGCTGAACTGATCGATGACCTCGCCCGCCGCGCGCTGGAGACCAACGCGGAAGTCGTGTTGCCGTGGGACGGCCGGGATCATTTTCTGGCCGCGGTGTACCGGACCGATCTCGCCGCCCGGGCCGAGGCGCTGGTGGCCGCCGGTGAGCGCAAAATGCGTGCCCTGGTTGACGTTTCGGACACGCAGCGAATCGTCACATCGGATTCGCGTCCGTTGACCAATGTCAACAGCGACGCTGACCTGCGTGCCCTGGTGCGGTCCGGAGCCTGACGCGAGCCGACAGCTCGAAAGAATGCGCCGCGTAATCGGTGCGCTTATTTCATTTCGCCGACACAATTGCTTAACTTGGGTTTGACAAATGGCTCTGAATTCTTGAATCGGCAATATCGGCCGGTTAGAAACTATTGCCTCTAGTTAGTATCCGAACACTTCTAAAAGCCGATCGTCACACCATTCCTGAATGTCGCCGTAATACGTTGGCGCAGTGGCGGTTTGGCATGACCCCCGACGTACATCGTACCAGGTTGAGTTCGGCCCCGCCCGACGCGGCAGTCCGGCGCCGCGAGTGAGGCCGGCAAATTGCGCAGCGCAAATTGTCGATCCGGGAGCACGCCTTCTCGTCAACTCGTGTCGGACCGTAGCCGTGGCTGGGGGCCGGATCGACGAACGTCGCCAAAAACACTGGGGCAGTGGGTAAGTCGTGTAAATGCCAACGATGCGGCGGACCGGGCGACGTCGGTGCAAGCACTTGCCCGTGGTCTTCCGCCGCGCTAGCATGAGCCGACCAATTAGGCTGAGGCACTTCGGCTTTCGAAGTTACATATGTCCGAATCTTGTCAAGTCGCGCGTGTCGGGCGCCAATTGGGCTTGGTCGCCGTGTACCCTGCGCGGCTCGTCCCTGCGACGCGCGCCGGCGCATCGCCGCAAATCGTGTGCCAGCTCACAAAATGTACGTGATTCGGCTCACGGGAACCGGGTAGCGATCATGGTCGGATGGGGTCGAATAAATGGTTGCTGACCTGCAAAATTATTTGTGCTATCGCGCCGTGATCACGTCGTTATCAAACTGAGATGCACGTTCTCTCGAGATGACGAATGCAATCGGTTCTCGTACGGTCCCTGGTAGCCCGAAACGGGTGACGGAAAGTACCGAAAAATTGAATCCACGGACCCGCGTGTGAGCGGGGCTGCGGTCGGCGACAGCCGTCCCGCGGTCGGTGGGCGATAGCTCGCCGGCCAGACCAGTCCCGCTGTCGTGCCCGAACGAGACGGCACGTCCCGAAGCACTTTTCCGCTTGGACAACTGCACCCCCCAAACCCACGGCTGTGGGTTTGCTTTGGCGCGCGCGCACCGCGAAAGGAACGATATTGAAGAACGTCCGTAAGACGCTCATCCTCGCCGCGATCACGGGCACGCTCGTGACGATGCCGTCCGCCCACGCGGAGCCGATGGGCTTTGACCCGAACGTTCCCCCGACCGGGCAGGGCCCTGACGCGCCCCCGCCTCCGGCTCCCGACGCCGCGGCCCCTGTGGGCTTCAACCCGAACGTTCCGCCGCCGCCCGCGGTGCCGGAGGCCTTGGCGCCCGTTGACGCGCCGGCCGGCTTCGACCCGAACGTTCCGCCGCCGCCCGCGGCGCCTGAGGTTCCGCCGCCGCCCGCCCCCGCGGGCTTCGACGGCAACCCGCCGATGCCTCCGGTGCCGGATGCACCGCCGCCTCCGGCTCCGGACGCTCCGCCACCTCCGGCTCCGGACGCGCCCCCGGCTCACAAGGCCTACAGCGTGAACTGGGACGCGATCGCGCAGTGCGAGTCGGGTGGCAACTGGGGCATCAGCACCGGTAACGGCTTCTCCGGTGGCCTGCAGTTCACGTCGAGCACGTGGCACGCCAACGGTGGGTCGGGCTCCCCGTCCAGCGCCAGCCGTGAGGAGCAGATCCGGGTGGCCGAGAACGTTCTGCACTCGCAGGGCATCGGCGCCTGGCCGGTCTGCGGCCGCCGCGGCTGACCGACTGCCGAAAACTGACGGCCTCGCCGTCGCACGTATAAGTAATGCCGGGCCCAAGGCCCGGCATTACTTATCTGCGGGTCGGGGTAGCGTCGGGCCCGTGACCGCAACGCCGCGCGAATTCGACATCGTGTTGTACGGCGCGACGGGTTTTGTGGGGAAGCTGACCGCCGAGTATCTGGCACGCGCCGGCGGTGAGGCCCGGATCGCGCTGGCCGGCAGGTCACCGGACCGGCTGCGCGCCGTCCGGGACACCCTCGGCGCATCCGCGCGGGACTGGCCGACCCTGAGCGCCGACGCCGCCTCGCCGTCGTCGCTGGGGGAGATGGCCGCCCGGACGCGAGTCGTCGTCACGACGGTCGGGCCCTACACCCGCTACGGGTTGCCCTTGGTGGCCGCGTGCGCCGCGGCCGGCACCGATTACGCGGACCTGACCGGCGAGCCGCCGTTCATGCGACAGAGCATCGACCTGTACCACAAGCAAGCGGCCGACACCGGCGCCCGAATCGTGCACGCCTGCGGCTTCGATTCCATCCCGTCAGATCTGAC
The DNA here is from genome assembly GCF_001954045.1 of Mycobacterium sp. SP-6446. Taxonomy (NCBI): domain Bacteria; kingdom Bacillati; phylum Actinomycetota; class Actinomycetes; order Mycobacteriales; family Mycobacteriaceae; genus Mycobacterium; species Mycobacterium sp. SP-6446. The sequence goes on from NZ_MBEM01000136.1 coordinate 19,405, forward strand.
CGTTTATGCGCTGCATCTCGCGGCGCAGGCAGACGGCGCCGGCGAGCTCGGCGACACCCACTTCGTCGTCCGCTCTCTGCGGGGCGGATTCTCCGGCGGCACCTACGCGTCGCTGCTGGAAGTCCTGCACACCGCCTCGAGCGACCCCGACGCGCGCCGCCAGCTCGCCGACCCCTACACGTTGAGCACCGACCGCGGCGCGGAGCCCGAACTCGGCCGGCAGCCCGACCTGCCGTCGCGCCGTGGCCGGGACCTCGCGCCGGAACTATCCGGCGTGTGGACCGCGGGATTCTTGATGGCGCCCACGAACACCCGGATCGTGCGGCGCAGCAACGCATTGTTGGACTGGGCCTACGGCAGGCGTTTCCGCTACGACGAGAACATGAGCCTCGGGTCGTCGGCCGTCGCGCCCGTGGCGTCGGCTGTCTTCGGCGGCATCGGCAACGCGATGTTCGCGATGGGCAGCCGCTACTTCCGGCTGCTGCCGCGTCGCCTGGTGGAGCGGGTCCTGCCCGAGCCGGGGACCGGTCCCAGTGCGGAGGCCCGGGAGCGCGGCTACTACAAGGTTGAGACGTACACCACAACGACCGGCGGCGCTCGCTATGTGGCGAGAATGGAGCAGCGCGGGGACCCCGGCTACAAGGCGACCTCGGTGTTGTTGGGAGAGAGCGCACTTGCACTTGCGTTCGATCGCGACAAGCTCTCGGACCTGCGGGGCGTGCTGACCCCGGCGGCCGCGATGGGCGATGCCCTGCTGGCGCGGTTCCCGGACGCCGGTGTGTCGTTGCGGGTCGACCGGCTGGCTGGGTGACCCGCGCCGATCCCTAGAATTGACCGGTGACCGCCAGTCCTAGTTCCGGAGCCGACCTGCCCAAGTCGTGGGAGCCGGGCGCGATGGAAAGCGCGATCTACCAGAAGTGGCTGGACGCCGGTTACTTCGCGGCGGACTCGGCCAGCACCAAACCCGGGTACTCGATAGTGCTGCCGCCGCCGAACGTGACCGGCAGCCTGCACATGGGTCACGCGCTGGAACACACCATGATGGACGCCCTGACGCGCCGCAAGCGCATGCAGGGCTATGAGGTGCTGTGGCAGCCGGGCATGGATCACGCGGGTATCGCGACCCAGAGCGTGGTGGAAAAACAGCTCGCGGTGGACGGCAAGACTAAGGAGGACTTCGGTCGAGAGCTGTTCATCGACAAGGTCTGGGATTGGAAGCGCGAGTCGGGCGGCGCCATCGGTGGCCAGATGCGCCGTATCGGTGACGGGGTGGATTGGAGTCGCGACCGGTTCACCATGGACGACGGCCTGTCCCGCGCGGTGCGGACCATCTTCAAGCGGCTCTACGACGCCGGACTGATCTATCGGGCCGAGCGGTTGGTCAACTGGTCGCCGGTCCTGCAGACGGCGATCTCCGACATCGAGGTCGTCTACGACGAGGTCGAGGGCGAGCTGGTCTCGTTCCGCTACGGGTCACTCGACGACGACGAGCCACACATCGTGGTCGCCACCACCCGGGTCGAGACGATGCTCGGCGACACCGCGATCGCCGTCCATCCCGACGACAAGCGCTACCGGCATCTGGTCGGCACCACATTGCCGCACCCGTTCATCGACCGGCAACTCATCGTCGTCGCCGACGACCACGTCGATCCCGAATTCGGCACCGGGGCGGTCAAAGTCACGCCCGCGCATGATCCCAACGACTTCGAAATCGGACTGCGCCACGAGCTGCCGATGCCAAACATCTTGGACACCAAGGCCTTTATCGTCGACACCGGAACCGAGTTCGACGGCATGGACCGCTTCGAGGCGCGGGTGGCGGTGCGGGAGGCGCTGGCCGCGCAGGGCCGCATCGTCGAGGAGAAGCGGCCGTACCTGCACAGCGTCGGGCATTCGGAGCGCAGCGGCGAAATCATCGAACCGCGTCTGTCGCTGCAGTGGTGGGTCAGGGTGGAATCGCTGGCCAAGGCCGCCGGCGACGCGGTGCGCAACGGGGACACCGTGATTCACCCCGCCAGCATGGAACCGCGCTGGTTCGGCTGGGTCGACGACATGCACGACTGGTGTATCTCGCGACAGCTGTGGTGGGGCCACCGCATCCCGATCTGGTACGGGCCCAACGGCGAACAGGTGTGCGTCGGCCCGGACGACACACCCCCGGATGGCTGGGCGCAGGACCCCGACGTGCTGGACACCTGGTTTTCGTCCGCGCTGTGGCCGTTTTCGACGCTCGGTTGGCCGGAGAAGACCGCCGAACTGGAAAAGTTCTATCCGACAAGCGTTCTGGTGACGGGCTACGACATCCTGTTCTTCTGGGTGGCGCGGATGATGATGTTCGGCACCTTCGTCGGCGGTGACGACGCGATCACCGTGGGCGGCAGCCGCGGCCCGCAGGTTCCGTTCACCGATGTGTTCCTGCACGGGCTGATCCGCGACGAATTCGGCCGCAAGATGAGCAAGTCGCGGGGCAACGTCGTCGACCCCCTCGATTGGGTGGAAAAGTTCGGGGCCGACGCGCTGCGGTTTACCCTCGCGCGCGGTTCCAGCCCCGGCAGTGACCTGGCCGTCGGCGAGGATCACGTCCGGGCGTCGCGCAGTTTCGTCACCAAGCTGTTCAACGCGACACGGTTCGCGCTGCTCAACGGCGCCAGCCCGGCGACGCTGCCCGACCTTGCGGACCTGACCGACGCCGACCGCTGGATCCTGGGAAGGCTGGAAGAGGTTCGCGCCGAAGTCGATTCGGCGTTCGACGGCTACGAGTTCAGCCGGGCCTGCGAGTCGCTTTATCACTTCACCTGGGACGAATTCTGCGACTGGTATGTCGAATTGGCCAAGACGCAGCTTTCCGAAGGGCTCGCCCACACGACCGCCGTGCTGGCGGCGGTACTCGACACGCTGCTGCGGTTGCTGCACCCGGTCATCCCATTCGTCACCGAGGCGCTGTGGCAGGCCCTGACCAACCAGGAGTCACTGGTCATCGCCGAATGGCCGAAGCCCTCAGGTATCGCGCTGGATCCGGTTGCCGCACAACGGATCAGCGACCTGCAGAAGCTTGTCACCGAGATCCGGCGGTTCCGCAGCGATCAAGGGCTGGCCGATCGGCAGAAGGTGTCGGCACGCCTGAGTGGTGGGGGAGAACTGAGCGCACAGGTGATGGCCCTGACCTCGCTGACCGCGCCGGGGCCCGACTTCACCCCGTCGGCGTCGCTGGAGGTCCGCCAAGGGTCCGGCACAGACATGCTCGAACTCGACACGTCGGGCACCATCGATGTGGCGGCCGAGCGCCGTCGTCTCGAAAAGGATTTGGCCGCAGCGCAAAAGGAGCTGGCATCCACCGCCGCGAAATTGGCCAACGACGACTTCCTGGCCAAGGCTCCCGAGCAGGTGGTCGGCAAGATCCGCGACCGCCAGCGGGTGGCCCAAGAGGAAACCGAACGGATCACCGCCAGGCTGGCCGGGCTGCAATGACCGAGTCGCCGGGACCGGGACGCTTCGACACCGACGCCATGGCGCCCACACCGGACGAGATCGCGTCCCTGCTGCAGGTCGAGCACCTGCTGGACCAGCGCTGGCCCGAGACCAAGATCGAGCCGAGCCTGACCCGGATCACCGCGCTGCTGGATCTGCTCGGCTCGCCGCAGCGCGGCTACCCGTCGATCCACGTCGCGGGCACCAACGGAAAGACCTCGGTGGTGCGGATGATCGATGCGCTGCTCACCGCGTTGCACCGGCGCACCGGTCGAACCACCAGCCCGCACCTGCAGTCGGCGGTCGAACGCATCGCGATCGACGGCGAACCCATCAGCCCCGCGCGTTACGTGGCGACGTATCGGGAGATCGAACCGTTCGTGCAGATGATCGACGAGCAATCGCAGGCCGCCGGCGGGCCGGCGATGAGCAAGTTCGAAGTGCTGACCGGCATGGCGTTCGCCGCGTTCGCCGACGCACCCGTCGAGGTCGCGGTCGTCGAGGTGGGCATGGGCGGACGCTGGGACGCCACCAACGTGATCGACGCGCCCGTGGCCGTCATCACGCCGATCGACATCGACCACGTCGACTATCTGGGCGACGACATCCGCGGAATCGCCGGCGAAAAGGCGGGCATCATCACCAAGGCACCCGACGGCGCGCCCGACACCGTCGCGGTCATCGCGCGGCAGGCGCCCGAGGCGATGGAAGTGCTGTTGGCCCAATCCGTGCGCGCCGACGCGGCGGTCGCCCGGGAGGATTCCGAGTTCGCGGTGTTGGATCGCCAGGTGGCGATCGGCGGGCAGGTGTTGCGGCTGCAGGGCCTTGGCGGGGTGTACTCCGACATCTTCCTGCCGCTGCACGGCGCACATCAGGCGCACAATGCGGCGGTGGCCCTGGCGGCGGTCGAGGCGTTCTTCGGCGCCGGCGCGCAGCGTCAGCTCGACATCGACGCCGTCCGGGCCGGTTTCGCGGCGGTCCGCAGTCCCGGCCGGCTGGAACGCATGCGCAGCGCGCCGACGGTGTTTATCGACTCCGCGCACAACCCGGCCGGGGCGGCCGCGCTAGCGCAGGCGCTCGCCGACGAGTTCGAATTCCGTTACGTCGTCGGCGTGCTCAGCGTGCTGACGGGCAAGGATGTGGACGGCATCCTGGCCGCGCTGGAGCCGGTGTTCGACTCCGTCGTGGTGACCCACAACGGGTCGCCGCGGGCGCTGGACGTCGAATCGCTGGCGGTGGCGGCCCGGGCGCGGTTCGGCCCGGAGCGCGTGACGACGGCCGAGGACCTGCGTGACGCCATCGAGGTCGCTACCGCCCTGGTCGACGACGCGGCCGCGCTCGGGGACGCCGAAGCGGGCGCGTTCTCCGGCACCGGGATCGTCATCACCGGCTCGGTCGTCACGGCCGGGGCCGCGCGCACCTTATTCGGTCGCGATCCGCAATGACCGCCCCAAGCCCGCAGGGACCCGTGCCACCCGCAGACCCATGGAGGAGCTTCGGCGCGGTGATGGCCGCGACCCTGCTTCTGGAAGCGATCGTGGTGCTGCTGGCGATCCCGGTGGTCGGCGCCGTCGGCGGCGGCCTGAACCCGGTATCGCTGGGCTACCTGATCGGCCTGGCCGCGCTGTTGATCCTGCTCACCGGGCTGCAGCGCCGACCGTGGGCGATTTGGGTGAACCTGGGCGTGCAAGCGGTGCTGGTCGCCGGGTTCCTGATCTACCCCGGCGTGGGCTTCATCGGTTTGCTGTTCGCCGGTGTGTGGCTGCTGATCGCCTACCTGCGGGCCGAGGTCAGGCGGCGGCAGCAATACGGACAGCCGCAGGGCCAGCCGCCACCCGACTGATCGCCGCCGCATTCTGTACGCTGTCCGCCGTGACGGAACGGACCCTGGTACTGATCAAGCCGGATGGCGTCGAGCGGCGGCTGGTCGGCGAGATCATCGGCCGCATCGAGCGCAAAGGTCTCGCCATCGCCGCGCTCGAACTCCGACACATCGACGCGAAGCTGGCGAGCCAGCATTACGCTGAGCACGAGGGCAAACCGTTCTTCGAGTCGTTGCTGCAGTTCATCACCTCGGGTCCGGTGGTGGCGGCAATCGTGGAGGGCCCGCGAGCGATCGCGGCGGTTCGCCAGCTCGCCGGGGGAACCGACCCGGTCGACCAGGCCACGCCCGGCACCATCCGCGGCGACTTCGGGCTGGAAACGCAGTTCAACCTGGTGCACGGCTCCGATTCGGCCGATTCGGCCAAGCGCGAGATCGCGCTGTGGTTTCCCGGCGTTTAGCCAGGCGACGATAGCGGGCCGCGGGGGGATCAGGGTGGGTTTGCGGAGCGCCGAAGTCGGGTGCCGCTGGACCCGGGCCGTGATGTGGGATACTTATAGTTGGGTGAACGTCGCCGGACCGGCGTCGGACACCCGAATGAAGACTTAGACAAGCGCGACCATCGCGAACCCGTGGTGTTGCGCGGCATGTCAGGCCGACATTCAGCACGGCGCCGAGCGAGTTCTTACCTGAGCCGCCCGGGGCGAGACCATCACAAGTCCGGGGGAAGTGGACCCGGGCCCATAGCGAAGCCCTCGCGTGGCCGCGTCGAAAGGACGCGCCCGGGGGCTTGAGGAGACTACGTGGTAAACGGTGCACCACCTTCAGACCCATCACACGAGCCGATCCAGCACGAGGAACTGCCGGAAAGCTTAAAAGTCCATTCGCTGGCACGAACGCTGGGAACCACCAGCAAGCAGGTGCTGGACGCGCTCAACGCGCTGGATGGACGGATCCGTAGCGCCCATTCGACCGTGGACCGCGACGACGCGATCCGGGTCCGCGATCTGCTGGCCGCCGCCCAACCGGAGGCCACGGCGTCCGCCGCGGTCGGCGAACCGGCGGAGGAGCCCGAATCCCGGCTGATGCTGCAGAGCTCAGATCCCGTGGACCGGCCGCACTACATGCCGCTGTTTGTCGCGCCGCAACCGATTGAGCGGGGTGACGACGACAGGAGCGCCGACGACGCTGCCGACTCCGACGACTCCGACGCGGACGACGACGAGGACGATCAGGCCGACCGGCCCGCCAACCGGCGCCGGCGCCGCGGCCGCCGGGGCCGTGGGCGTGGCCGGGGCGAACAGGGTGGGTCCGACAACCAGTCCGACAGGGACTCTTCCGACTCCGACTCGGACGACGACGACCAGGACTCCGACGACTCCGACGACGACAACATCGGCGACGACGAGAACGGCTCGTCCGAGGCGGGCAACCGGCGCCGCCGGCGCCGCCGGCGCCGCAAGTCGGGTTCGGGCGACGACAATGACGACGGACCGTCACCCGACGATCCGCCCAACACCGTCGTACACGAGCGGGCCCCACGCTCCGGCAAGGCCGACGACAACGACTCCAACGGCTCGTCCGGCACCGAGATCAAGGGCATCAACGGCTCGACTCGACTCGAGGCCAAGCGGCAACGACGCCGCGACGGCCGCGATGCCGGGCGCCGCCGCCCGCCGGTGCTGACCGAGGCGGAATTCCTGGCGCGACGCGAGGCCGTCGAACGCATGATGGTGGTGCGCGACCGGGTCCGCACCGAACCGCCGCACCCGGGCGCGCGCTACACGCAGATCGCGGTGCTCGAGGACGGCATCGTCGTCGAGCACTTCGTCACCTCGGCCGCCTCGGCGTCCCTGGTGGGCAACATCTACCTCGGAATCGTGCAGAACGTGTTGCCGTCGATGGAGGCGGCCTTCGTCGACATCGGCCGCGGCCGCAACGGCGTGCTCTACGCCGGAGAGGTCAATTGGGAAGCCGCGGGACTGGGTGGCGCCGACCGGAAGATCGAGCAAGCGCTCAAGCCCGGCGACTATGTCGTCGTCCAGGTCAGCAAGGACCCCGTCGGACACAAGGGCGCACGGCTGACCACGCAGGTGTCGCTGGCGGGCCGCTACCTGGTTTACGTGCCGGGCGCGTCGTCGACCGGGATCAGCCGCAAGCTGCCCGACACCGAACGCCAGCGACTGAAGGAGATCTTGCGGGAGGTGGTGCCGTCGAACGCCGGCGTGATCATCCGTACCGCGTCGGAAGGCGTCAAGGAAGAGGACATCCGCAAGGACGTCACCCGCTTGCAGGAGCGCTGGGAGCAGATCGAGGCCAAGGCGACCGAGATCAAGGGAAAGGCGGCCGGCGCCGCGGTGGCGCTCTACGAAGAGCCCGATGTCTTGGTCAAGGTCATCCGCGACCTGTTCAACGAGGATTTCGCCGGGCTCATCGTCTCCGGCGACGAGGCGTGGAACACGATCAATGAGTACGTGAATTCCGTTGCCCCGGAACTTGTTTCGAAGCTCACCAAGTATGAGCCCGCCACCGGGCCGGACGATTCGCCCGGACCGGATGTGTTCGCGGTGCACCGCATCGACGAGCAACTGGCCAAGGCGCTGGACCGCAAGGTGTGGCTGCCGTCGGGCGGCACGCTGGTCATCGACCGGACCGAGGCGATGACCGTGATCGACGTCAACACCGGGAAGTTCACCGGGTCCGGGGGCAACCTCGAGCAGACGGTCACCAAGAACAACCTCGAGGCGGCCGAGGAGATCGTCCGCCAGCTGCGGCTGCGTGACATCGGCGGCATCGTGGTCATCGACTTCATCGACATGGTGCTGGAGTCCAACCGCGACCTGGTGCTGCGCCGGCTCACCGAGTCGCTGGCCCGCGACCGCACCCGCCACCAGGTGTCCGAGGTGACCTCGCTGGGCCTCGTGCAACTGACCCGCAAGCGATTGGGAACCGGGCTGATCGAGGCGTTCACCACGCCCTGTCCGAACTGCGCCGGGCGCGGGCTCCTGGTGCACGGCGACCCGGTCGATTCGGCCCCCACGAGCGGGCGCAAGTCCGAGTCCGGCGGTCGGCGCGGCAAGCGGTCGAAGAAGAGTCGATCCGATGAGCCCGCGGTGGCCAAGGTGCCCGCACACGCTCCCGGCGAGCACCCGATGTTCAAAGCGATGGCGGCCGGCCGCGGCGACGGCGAAACCGGCGAATCCGACGAGGACACGGAAACCACCACCGATATCGACGAGCGGACCGAGGAAAAGGTTCCCGCCGACCTCGAGGACGCCGACCGGGCTGAGTTCGAGGACTCCGACGAGGACGTCGAGGACATCGACGAGACCGACGAGGCCGACGAGGCCGACGAGGACTCCGACGACGACGATGAGGACGAGCTCGACGACGAGGATCTCGATGATGAGGACCTCGACGACGATGACGAGGATCTCGACCTCGACGACGAGGACTTGGACGTCGAGGATTCCGACGACGACTCCGACGCCGAGACGGGCGGGGGGGAACCCGGGCTGGTCGCGGGACGCCCGCGCCGGCGCCGCGCGGCGGGTAGGCCGGCCGGCCCGCCCATCCACGTGGACTGACCCCGGTCAGGCGAGCCGGTTTGACCCTGTAGCCGCTGGTCACGTACCCTTGGACAGTTGTCGTCAGGCCTGCCGGGCCGACGACAGCGGGAGAGATGAGGCCCGCGCGCCAGCCTCCCGTGACCCAGACCCACCACGCGCACGCAACCGGTGACGCGTGCCCACGAGTAAACAGAGGTGCACCCACGATGGCGACCTACGCAATCGTCAAGACCGGCGGCAAGCAGTACAAGGTCGCCGTCGGAGACGTAGTCAAGGTCGAGAAGCTCGACTCCGAGCCGGGCGCCAAGGTCTCGCTGCCGGTCGCGCTCGTCGTCGACGGCGCCAAGGTCACCAGCGACGCCGCCGCGCTGGCCAAGGTCGCGGTGACCGGTGAGGTGCTCGAGCACACCAAGGGCCCCAAGATCCGCATCCACAAGTTCAAGAACAAGACCGGCTACCACAAGCGTCAGGGACATCGTCAGCAGCTGACGGTCCTGAAGGTCACCGGGATCAAGTAGCGGAGGCGACAGATATGGCACACAAGAAGGGCGCATCGAGCTCGCGCAACGGTCGCGATTCGGCCGCGCAGCGGCTGGGCGTCAAGCGGTTCGGTGGCCAGGTCGTCAAGGCCGGCGAAATCATCGTCCGCCAGCGCGGCACGAAGTTTCACCCCGGCGCCAACGTGGGCCGCGGCGGTGACGACACGTTGTTCGCAACGGCGGCCGGTGCGGTCGTGTTCGGCGTCAAGCGCGGCCGCAAGACCGTCAACATCGTCGCGGCCGGGCAGACCACCGACTGAGGTCGCCGCGCCCGTGCATGCGGGTAGCTGAGAGGACCGCCGATGCCTCGGTTTGTCGATCGAGTCGTCATCCACGCGCGGGCGGGTTCCGGCGGTAACGGCTGCGCGTCGGTCCACCGGGAGAAATTCAAGCCGCTGGGCGGACCCGACGGCGGCAACGGCGGCCGCGGCGGCAGCATCGTCCTGATCGTCGACCCGCAGGTGCACACCCTGCTGGACTTTCATTTCCATCCCCACGTCACCGCGCCGTCGGGCAAGCAGGGGATGGGCAACAACCGCGACGGCGCCGCCGGCTCCGACCTGGAAGTCAAGGTGCCCGACGGCACCGTCGTGCTGGACGAAAACGGGCGGCTGCTCGCCGACCTGGTGGGGGCGGGCACCCGCTTCGAGGCCGCCGCCGGTGGCCGCGGCGGCCTGGGTAACGCCGCACTCGCCTCGCGCGCCCGCAAGGCCCCGGGCTTCGCGCTACTCGGCGAGCCCGGCCAGGCCCGCGACCTCACCCTCGAACTCAAAACCGTCGCGGACGTCGGCTTGGTCGGATTCCCGTCCGCCGGAAAGTCCTCGCTGGTGTCGGTGATCTCGGCGGCCAAGCCCAAGGTGGCCGACTACCCGTTCACCACGCTGGTTCCCAACCTGGGCGTGGTCTCCGCCGGCGAGCACGCATTCACCGTCGCCGACGTGCCGGGCCTGATACCGGGCGCATCGCAGGGCCGCGGTCTGGGCCTGGATTTCCTCCGGCACATCGAACGCTGCGCGGTGCTCGTTCACGTCGTCGATTGCGCGACCGCGGAACCTGGTCGCGACCCCGTCTCCGACATCGACGCGCTGGAGGCCGAGCTCGCGGCGTATACGCCCACGCTGCAAGGGGATCCGGCGCTGGTCGACCTCTCCGAACGACCGCGGGCGGTGGTGCTCAACAAGATCGACGTGCCGGAGGCTCGTGAGCTAGCCGAGTTCGTCCGCGACGACGTCGCCGCGCGCGGCTGGCCGGTATTCCTGGTATCAACGGCAACCCGGGAAGGGTTGCAGCCGTTGATCTTTGGGCTCTGGTCGATGATCTCGGAGTACAACGCATCGCGACCGGCGCCGGTAGTGCGGCGCCCGGTGATCCGCCCGGTGCCGGTGGACGACAGCGGCTTCACCGTCGAGCCCGACGGGCACGGCGGTTTCACCGTCACCGGCGCGCGCCCTGAGCGGTGGGTGGGTCAAACGAATTTCGACAACGACGAGGCGGTCGGCTATCTCGCCGACCGGCTGGCACGCCTCGGTGTCGAGGAGGAGCTGCTGCGGCTGGGCGCGCAGCCGGGATGCGCGGTGACCATCGGCGAGATGACGTTCGACTGGGAGCCGCAAACCCCGGCCGGTCAACAGGTCGCGCTGTCAGGCCGCGGCACCGATGCGCGGCTGGAACGCACCGAACGGGTGGGCGCCGCGGAGCGCAAGGCCGCCCGACGCCAGCGGCGCGAGCACGGTCCCGAAGGTGGGGCCTCGTGAGCGCGCAGCGAGAAGCCATCCGGACCGCCCGCAGTCTGGTCGTCAAGGTGGGGACGAACGCACTGACCACGCCGTCGGGAGTGTTCGACGCCGGGCGGTTGGCCGGACTGGCCGACGCGATCGAGGCGCGCATGAAGGCGGGCACCGACGTCGTCATCGTGTCCTCCGGCGCCATCGCCGCCGGCATCGATCCGCTCGGATTGGCCCGTCGCCCAAAGGATTTGGCGACCAAACAGGCGGCCGCCAGCGTCGGGCAGGTTGCACTGGTGAATTCCTGGAGCGCGGCGTTCGCGCGCTACGGCCGCACGGTCGGACAGGTGCTTTTGACCGCGCACGACATTTCCATCCGCGCCTCGCACACCAACGCGCAGCGCACTCTGGATCGGTTGCGCGCGCTGCATGCGGTGGCGATCGTCAACGAGAACGACACGGTGGCCACCAACGAGATCCGGTTCGGCGACAACGATCGGCTCTCGGCGCTGGTGGCCCACCTGGTCGGCGCCGAGGCCTTGGTGCTGCTCTCCGACATCGACGGCCTCTACGAATCCGATCCCCGCAAGGTGCCGGGGGCGCGCTTCATTCCCGAGGTGGCGGGGTCGGCGGACCTGGACGGCGTGGTCGCCGGCCCGGGCAGCCACCTGGGCACCGGGGGGATGGCGTCGAAGGTGTCGTCGGCGCTGCTGGCCGCCGACGCGGGGGTTCCGGTGCTGCTGGCCGCGGCGACCGACGCCGCGACGGCGCTCACCGACGCCTCGACCGGAACCGTGTTCGCCGCGCGTCCCGCCCGGATGTCGGCCCGCCGATTCTGGGTGCGCTATGCCGCGGAGTCGACCGGCACGCTGAGCCTCGACGAGGGGGCGGTGCGCGCGGTGGCGCACCAACGCCGCTCGCTGCTGGCCGCGGGTATCACCTCGGTGTCGGGCCGGTTCTACGCCGGGGATGTCGTCGAGTTGCACGGACCGGACGCGACCATGGTGGCCCGCGGGGTGGTCGCCTACGACGCGGCCGAACTCGCCACCATGATGGGCAGGTCCACGTCCGACCTACCCGGCGAGCTGCGCCGCCCCGCGGTGCACGCCGACGATTTGGTGACCGTCTAGCTCATTTTGCTGGCATGGGCGTGAGATACAATGCACCCCAAATGATTTCGGTCAAGGTCGCGGCCAGGTCCGTGTCGTAGGAGGCCGGGGCGCTCGGAAGATTCTGCTGGCACGCCCGTTCGACCATCCACGTCAGCGCGCTCGCCGCCGTGGCGGCGGACAGCTCGCGCCGGATAGAGCCGTCGGCCTGGCCGTCTTCGATGACACGGGCCAACCGCCCGGTGATCGCGGTCAGCAGATTGCGATAGGTAGCGCCGACCAAGGGGTCGTACGCGGCCATCTCGTTCAGTGCGACGAGCACCGGTTGATGACGGCGATAGCTTTCGATGATGGCGGAAATCCCCGCGCGCACGTCGTCGGGATCGTGCCGCCCCGCCACGCTCCACCACCGTTCGGCGCCCTCCGCGAGGTCCGCGAATACCTGCCCGGCGAGCCGGCGCAGCAGGTGGCCCTTGTCCTCGAAGTAGATGTAGAAGCTCGCCCGCGACATGCTCGCCTCGGTCGCTAGTCGGTCCACGCTGAGCTCGGTGAAGCTGGCGCCGTCGCGCATCAGCCGCTCGGTCGCATCGAGCAGCCGGCGCTCCATCTGCTCGCGCCGCTGCTGGCGCGTGTGCTCGCGCCTGGCCTGCGGCTTTCGGGTGACCGACGGCATTTACCGAGCATAGCCGACTGTTCGACATATTGACTAGACAAAGTGTCTAGGCATATCGTCGTTGAACGGCTTTCGGTTCGTTGGAGGATCCCCATGACGGCTACGCCTGCCATTGCCCGCGCCTACGACACCATCGATCTGTCCTCCCGTGCGTTTTGGTCCACCACCGCGGCGGACCGGGAGCGCTCGTTCGCCGTGTTGCGGGCCGAGCGTCCGGTGAGCTGGCATCCGCCGGTCGAGGACGCCCTAATGCCCGATCCCGACGATCCCGGCTACTGGGCCGTCACCCGGCGCGCGGACATCGTCACGGTCAGCCGCAACAACGAGGCGTTCCTGTCCGGCAAGGGCGTGATGTTCGAGAGCATCCCGGTCGAGCTGCTCGAAGCGTCGCAGTCGTTCCTCGCAATGGACCCGCCGCGGCACACGAAGCTGCGGAAGTTGGTCAGCGCCGCGTTCACCCCGCGGCAGGTCCGTCGCATCGAGGATTCGATCCAAGCGAACGCCAAGACCATCGTCGAAGAACTGCGTGCGGCCGGCAGCGGCGCAGATTTCGTCGACCTCTGCGCCAAGGAATTGCCCATCCGCACGCTGTCGGACATGGTCGGGATCCCGGAATCCGAGCGTGAGCACATGGCCCGCGCCACCGATGCCATGGTGTCGTGGGCCGACCCGGACTTCCTCGACGGCCGCACCCCGATGGAGGTGTTGTTCGAGAACCAGATCTACGTGCATCAGGTGGCCGGCGCGCTTGCCGCCGAGCGCCGTGAGCATCCCGGTGACGACCTGATCAGCGGCCTGGTGCACGCCGAGGTGGACGGCGATCGGCTTTCCGATGCCGACGTGGCCGCATTCTTCGTGTTGCTTTCCGTGGCGGCCAACGACACCACCCGCCAGACCACGAGCCATGCCATGAAGGCACTCACCGACTTCGGAGACCAGAGGGCATGGCTGCTCGAGGATTTCGATAACCGGATCGGCACCGCGGTCGAGGAATTCGTCCGTTGGGCCTCGCCCGTGATGACCTTCCGCCGCACGGCCGCAACGGATTTCGAGCTGGGCGGCCAGACCATCCTGGCGGGGGAGAAGGTGGTCATGTTCTATCCGTCCGGCAACTGGGACACCGAGGTCTTCGACCGCCCCGAGCGGTTGGACCTGAGCCGCAGCCCCAACCCGCACGTCGGCTTCGGCGGCGGCGGAGTGCACTTCTGCCTCGGGGCTCATGTGGCCCGCGCGCAGCTGCGCGCCATCTTCGGCGAGCTGCTCCGGCAGCTGCCCGACATCCAGGCGGGCGATCCGAACTACGTGGCAGGCAATTTCATCCACGCCGTGCGCAGCATGCCCTGCACCTTCTGATCGTTTGCAAGAGTTCGTCGAGGCCCCACGCCGAGCCTGTAAATCTGCAGACCCTCACTCGAACTTCTTCTGCAGATTTACAGGCTCGGCGCTAACAGCGTCCCTCCTAGTTCCCGCCCTAGTTCGGAGGCCAGCAGCGTCAGCAGTTCCGAGCACCCGCCGTCGACCTTGACGGTGGCTAGGTCGTCGCCGCGGGTGGGGCCGCGGTTGACGATCGCGACCGGTATGCCCAGTGCGGCGGCGTGCCGCACGAACCGGTAGCCGGAGAACACCGTCAGCGACGAGCCCACGACCAGTAGCACCTCGGCGTGATCGACCACCGAGTAAGCCTGGGCGACAGTATCTTTGGGCACGCTCTCGCCGAAGTAGACGATGTCCGGCTTGAGCATGCCGGCGCAGCGCGGGCAGTCGAGGTAGCGGAACGACGCGGTATCGGCGACAACGGCGTCGGCGTCGGGCGCCACCGCCAACCCGCCGATGGCTTCGGCGCGCTCGATGAATCCGGGGTTGAGCGCCTCGAGTCGTTCGGCTAGCGCGGCACGGCTCATGGTGTAGCCGCAGCTCAGGCAGATCACCTGGGCGTAGGTGCCGTGCAAGTTGACCACGTTCACGCTGCCGGCCTTGGTGTGCAGCAGGTCGACGTTCTGGGTGATGACTCCGGTCACCACGCCGGCGCGTTGCAGCGCGGCCAACGCGCGGTGCCCGGCGTTGGGCTGCGTGTCATCCATATGCCGCCAGCCGACATGGTTGCGCGCCCAGTATCGCTGCCGGAACACCGGATCCGACCTGAACTGGCCGATGGTCATGGGATTGCTCGGCGGCGAGTCGGGACCACGGTAGTCGGGAATGCCCGAGTCGGTGGATATCCCCGCGCCCGTGAGCACCGCGACCCGGCGTCCCGCCAACAGCGCGACCAGCTCGGGAGCGTCCACGGCTCAAGGGTAACCACCCTGCGCGAGCGTGCGCGTCTGTACACCGACACGCTGCCAGCGCCGGCATTCTGCTGACCCTCGCGGCGGTGGGTCAGCCACGACGGGATGATGGCGTCGATACTGACCTCGGCTTATGGTGGGTGACATGGGTCCGAATGTCGCCGAGTACTTCGACGTACTGATCATCGGCGCTGGATTCTCGGGCATCGGTGCTGCCTACCGCATACACGAGCGCAACCCGCAGCTGAGCTATGCGGTCCTCGAACGGCGCGCGCGAGTCGGCGGAACGTGGGACCTGTTCCGTTATCCGGGCGTGCGTTCCGACAGCGATATCTACACGCTGTGCTTTCCGTGGGAGCCCTGGACACGGCCCGAGATGATCGTCGACGGTGACCATATCTGGGAGTATCTGGACGAGACGGCGCGCAAGCATCACATCGACGAGCACATCCGATTCGACACGTACGTGCGTTCGGCCGACTGGAGCTCCGACACCGACACCTGGACGGTGCAGACCGGGCGGGACGGCGCCGAAAAGACGTACCGATGCCGATTTCTGTTCTTCGGGACCGGCTATTACGACTATGACTGCCCCTATAACCCGACGTTCCCAGGTATTACGGACTTCGCCGGAGAGGTGATCCACCCGCAACACTGGCCAGAATCATTCGAATATGCCGGTCAGCGGATCGTGGTCATCGGCAGCGGCGCTACGGCGGTCAGT
Source organism: Mycobacterium sp. SP-6446 (assembly GCF_001954045.1). Taxonomy (NCBI): domain Bacteria; kingdom Bacillati; phylum Actinomycetota; class Actinomycetes; order Mycobacteriales; family Mycobacteriaceae; genus Mycobacterium; species Mycobacterium sp. SP-6446. The sequence continues at coordinate 35,321 of NZ_MBEM01000136.1, forward strand.
CTGATCCCGTCGTTAGCCGAAAAAGCGGCGCACGTGACGATGCTGCAACGCACGCCGTCCTACATGATCTCGGCGGTGAAGAAGGAGCCGACGGCGATTGCGCTGCGGAAAGCGTTGCCGCTGCGGGTCGCTCACTGGATCGTTCGGTGGCGCAACGCATTCGTCGCCCAGCTGATGTGGGTTGTCGCGCGCAAGACGCCCGAATTCAGCAAGCGGGCGCTGCGCCGCATCGCGGAGCGCAATCTGCCCGCTGGCTATCCGATCGACACCCACTTCAAGCCGCCGTACGACCCGTGGGATCAGCGCTTGTGCTTCATCGTGGAGGGTGACCTGTACAAGGTGATCAGTGACGGCAAGGTGGAGGTGGTGACCGACCACATCGATCATTTGGACGCCACCGGCATCGCGCTGAAGTCGGGGCGGCGAATCGAAGCCGACATCGTTATCACGGCGACCGGGCTGCAGTTGCAAGCGCTGGGCGGCGTCACCGTCAGCGTCGACGGAGAGAAGATCGATCCCCACGAGCACTTCCTGTACAGGCGACACATGCTCGAGGATGTTCCGAACATGGCCTGGAGCTTTGGTTACATCAACGCGTCCTGGACGTTGGGCGCCGACCTGACTGCACGGTCCGTCGCAAATCTATTGGCGTACATGAACTCTCGCGGTTACACCCATGCATATCCGCACCTGGGCGACACGGAGATGCCTGAGCAGCCGACGTTCCATCTGGAATCGGGTTACGTGAAGCGTGGTCGACATGTGCACCCGAAATCCGGCACGCGTCGGCCGTGGAAGGTGAGCCACAACTTTTTGAGTGACGTGCTCAGCAGGCGCTTCGAGCGCATCGAGGACTCAATGGTCTTCGGCCGTGCCCCGGCCGAACGCCGGCAGCCGCTCAGCGCGCCACACTCCGCCAGTGGATGAGTCTCGACGGGTGATAGGCCATTCCGGCGGCGGGCTCAGCCGAGGCAGTCGGCCGCGGTGGTGAGTTCGGCGGACATGTTCTGCTCCATCATCTTCAGCGCCGCCGCGCCCAGGTCGGCGTCGATGTGGGCGACGGCGTCGGTGGGAATCACCACCTGGAAGTGCCGCACGTAGGCATCGAGCGCGCTGTAGAGGATGCACTGCTCGGTGACCTGGCCGGTCAGGATCAACCGCTCGGTCTCGAGGCGGCCGAGCAGATAGGCCAGCGCCGTGGCGTAGAACGCGCTGTGCCGGACCTTGGTCATGACGCGGCAATCCCCGGACGGCACGATCGGTTTCACCAGATCGGGCTGCGCGCCGTCGAGCGCGGCGCGAACGATGTCGGAGAACTGGGCGGTGAAATCGCCGTAGTTGTCGTTCACGTACACCAGGTCGACGTCGTCGGATTCGCGTGCGCGCCGGACCAAATCGGCCAGCGGGTCGATGATCTTGCCCACATTGGGTACTAGATCTTCAGCATCGGGATGCTGATAGGTGTTCATCATGTCGATGACGACGACGGCGGTGTCGCTCATCTGTTGGGGATACCCGGCGCGTGCTTATTGACACCGGCCAGGCGACAATGGAAGGGCGATGGACTTTTACAACTGCTATAGCCAGGGGTTTGTCCGGGTCGCCGCGTGCACACACCACACCACGATCGGCGATCCGGCGGCCAACGCCGAGTCGGTCTTGCGGTTGGCGCGCGAGTGCCATGACGACGGCGTGGCCCTGGCCGTCTTCCCGGAGCTGACGCTGTCCGGTTACTCCATCGAAGACATCGTGCTGCAGGACCTCTTGCTCGACGACGTCGAAGCCGCCGTGTCCGACCTCGTTGCCGCCTCGGCCGATCTATTGCCGGTGCTGGTGGTCGGCGCCCCGCTGCGTTACGGGCAGCGCATCTACAACACCGCCGTCGTCATCCACCGGGGCGCGGTGCTTGGGGTGGCGCCCAAGTCGTACCTGCCGACCTACCGGGAGTTCTACGAGCGTCGCCAGATCTCGCCTGGAGACGACGAGCGCGGCGTCATCCGGTTCGGCGACATTGAGGCTCCGTTCGGTCCCGATCTGCTGTTCGCCGCTTCCGACCTGCCCGACCTCGTGTTGCACGTCGAAATCTGCGAGGACATGTTCGTGCCGATCCCGCCCAGTGCGGAGGCGGCGCTGGCCGGTGCGACGGTGCTGGCGAACCTGTCCGGTAGTCCGATCACGATCGGGCGCGCCGAGGACCGCTGCCTGCTGGCCCGCTCGGCGTCGTCGCGTTGCCTGGCCGCCTACGTCTACGCCGCCGCGGGGGAGGGCGAATCCACCACCGACCTGGCCTGGGACGGCCAGACCATGATCTGGGAGAACGGCGTGCAGCTCGCCTCGTCCGAGCGGTTCCCCAAGGGGGAGCGACGGTCGGTGGCCGACGTCGACACCGGACTGCTTCGCGCCGAGCGGATGCGGATGGGGACGTTCGACGACAACCGCCGTCACCATCGCGCGTCGGCGGAATCGTTCCGCCGCATCGGGTTCAAGCTGGACCCGCCGGCCGGCGACATCGGGCTGCGGCGCGAGGTCGAGCGCTTTCCGTTCGTGCCGGCCGATCCGGAACGGCTGCAACAGGATTGCTATGAGGCGTACAACATCCAGGTCGCGGGGCTGGAACAGCGGCTGCGTGCCCTGAACTACCCGAAGGTCGTGATCGGGATTTCCGGTGGGCTGGATTCCACTCATGCGCTGATCGTCGCCGCGCGGGCGATGGACCGCGAAGAGCGGCCACGCAGCGACATTCTGGCGTTCACGCTGCCCGGCTTCGCCACTGGAGATCGCACCAAGCGCAATGCGATCGAGCTGTGCCGCGCGCTTGGTGTCACCTTCTCCGAGATCGACATCCGCGACACCGCGGCGCTGATGCTCAAGGAGATGGATCACCCGTTCTCGCGCGGCGAGAAGGTCTACGACGTCACCTTCGAGAACGTGCAGGCCGGACTGCGCACCGACTACCTGTTCCGGCTGGCCAACCAGCGCGGCGGCATCGTGCTGGGCACAGGCGATCTCTCCGAGCTCGGCCTGGGCTGGTCGACATACGGTGTCGGCGATCAGATGTCGCATTACAACGTCAACGGCGGCGTGCCCAAGACCCTGATCCAGCACCTGATCCGCTGGGTCATCTCGTCGGGGCAATTCGAATCTGACGTGTGCGAGGTGCTGCAGTCGGTGCTCGACACCGAGATCACCCCGGAACTCGTGCCCAGCGGTGAAGAGGAGGAGCTGCAGAGCAGCGAGGCGAAGGTCGGTCCGTTTGCCCTGCAAGACTTTTCACTGTTCCACGTGTTGCGCTTCGGATTCCGTCCGTCGAAGATCGCGTTTCTGGCTTGGCATGCGTGGAGCGACCCCGAGCGTGGGACCTGGCCGGCGGGATTCCCCGAGGACAAGAGGCCGTCCTATTCGCTCAAGGAGATCAGGCACTGGCTGGGCGTCTTCGTGCAGCGGTTCTACTCTTTCAGTCAGTTCAAGCGCTCGGCATTGCCCAACGGCCCCAAGGTGTCTCACGGCGGAGCGCTGTCACCGCGCGGGGATTGGCGTGCTCCGTCGGACATGTCCGCGCGCATCTGGCTCGACGAGATCGAGCGCGAAGTCCCCGAGGACTAGCGCAGCGCGGCCTCGATCGCCGCGGCATCCGGTGCGCAGTCGCCGGCGCCGGGTACCTGTGTCGACAGCGCCGCCGCGGCACAGGCGCGCTGCAGCGCGCGCAGCCGCTCGGCTCGCACGCCCGAGTTGCGTGGCCAGCACGCGGCCAGTACTCCCGCGAAGACGTCGCCGGCACCGGTGGTGTCCACCGCTTTGACGGCCGGGGCGGGTACGCAGAACTCGTCGTCGGCGCTGACGCAGTTCGCTCCGCGCGCACCCAAGGTGGTCACCAAGTGGGTTGGGCGCCAAGGCCATTCGTCGGCTTCGGCTTCGTTGGCGATCACCACGTCCGCGACGGAGGCCAGCTCGGCCAGCGAGCTCTGGTCCTGGCCGGCCGGTGAGGCATTGACCATGACGACGGCTCCTGCCGATCGCCCCGCACGAGCGGCGGCCACCGCCGTCGGAACCGGAATTTCCAACTGGGTCAACAACACCTCGCAACCGGTGATCACCGAGACTGCGGTGGCGGCCAACGTCAGCCGTCCGTTAGCACCCGGTGCCACCACGATGGTGTTCTCGGCGCCGGCGTCGACGACGATGATCGCAGTCCCGCTCGGTCCGGGTATCGCGATGGTGCCGTCGAGCCCAACCCCATTGACCGAGAGGTGCGCCCGCAACTGTTCGGCGGCCGGATCGTCACCGAGGGCGCCGACGAATTGCACGCTTGCGCCGGCACGAGCGGCGGCCACCGCTTGGTTGCCGCCCTTGCCGCCGGGCGCGTAGGTCAACGACGACGCCAACACGGTCTCGCCGGGCCGGGGCAGGGCATTGACGTCGAACGTCAGGTCCATGTTCACGCTGCCGACGACACAAACGCGTGCCATTCCACCGACGTTAGTCGCGTCCGTCCCGCGTTTCGACGTTGAACGCTTAGTGCAAACGCCAATTTCTTGAGTTTCGCGCGCTAGTCTGCTGCGTTAGCGATGCCGAATCCAGAAAGGCGGAAGGCATTGACGTCTAGCGAGCTGAAAGACACCGAGCCGGCCCTCGACACGGCGACGGAAACCGCGCCGGAATCCGCCCCGGCCCAAAAGACCCCCTGGGGCGCGCGGCGGCCGTTTGTGTGGCGCCGTTTCCGGTTCGGCATCCAGTCCAAGATCTTGGTGGCGATGCTGCTCGCGGGCATCCTCGGCGTCGCGGTGATCGGTCTCATCGGGGCCTTGACCGGCCGCGGCGCGTTGCGGCAGGTGGAGGCCGAGCGGCTGATCGAATTGCGCGAGTCGCAGCGGCGCCAGATGGAGGCGCTGTTTCGGGAAGTGACGAATTCGCTGGTCGTCTACAGCGGCGGATTCAGCATCAACGAGGAAACGGCGGCGCTTACCGCGGGCTTTAACCAATTGGCCAACGCCACGATCACTCCCGCGCAGCAGCAGGAACTCGTCAATTACTACGACACTCAAATGATTCAGCCGATCAAACGCACGACCGGCGGCACGATCGACGTCAACGCGGTGCTGCCGAGTTCGCCCTCGCAGAAATACCTTCAGGCGCACTACACCGCACCGCCCCGGCCGACCGCCGATTCGCTGCCAGTGCCCGATGCCGGCGACGGCAGCGCATGGACGGCGGCCAATGCCCGCTTCGACTTCTACCTCCGAGACATCGTCACCCGCTTCGAATATAAGGACGCGCTGCTGATCGACCTCCAGGGCAACGTCGTGTACAGCGTCATGAAAGGCCCCGACCTCGGGACCAACATCCTGACCGGCCCGTATCGCGAATCAAACCTGCGCGAAGCGTACGAAAAAGCCTTGCGCTCCAACGACCTAGAGTTCGTCTGGATCACCGACTTCCAGCCCTATCAGCCGCAGCTCGACGCGCCGACCGCGTGGGTGGTGTCGCCCGTGGGCATGAACGGCAAGATCGACGGCGTGATGGCGCTGCCGCTGCCGATCTCGAAGATCAACCAGATCATGACCGCCAACAAACATTGGCAAGCCGCCGGCATGGGCCCGTCGACCGAGACGTATCTGGCCGGCCCCGACAACTTGATGCGTTCCGATTCGCGGCTTTTCCTGGAGGACCCGCAAGAGTACCGGCGCGAGGCCATTGCCGCCGGCACCCCGCCCGACGTCGTGGACCGGGCGATCCGGTTGGGCGGCACGACGCTGGTGCAGCCGGTCGGAAGCGCCGGTCTGCGCGCCGCCGAACGCGGGGAAACTGGAGTCGTCACCGGCACCGATTACACCGGCAACCGGGAATTGGAAGCCTACGCTCCGCTGGACATTCCCAACTCCGATCTGCACTGGTCGATCCTGGCAACGCGCGACGACTCCGACGCCTTCGCGCGGCTGGGCCACTTCAGTAAGACCCTCGTCATTGCGGTCACCACGCTGGTTTTCGTCATCTGCGTGGCGTCGATGTTCATCGCCCAGGCGGCGGTGCGACCGGTCCGGCGCCTCGAGGAGGGCACGCGAAAGATCAGCTCCGGCGACTACGACATCAACATTCCGGCACGGGGACACGACGAAATCGGTGAGCTCACTGCGGCTTTCAATGAAATGAGTCGCAATCTTGCGATCAAGGAAGAGCTGCTCAACGAGCAACGCAACGAAAACAATCGCCTGCTGCTGACGCTGATGCCCGAGTCGGTTGTCCAGCGCTATCGCGATGGTGAGGCGACCATCGCGCAGAAGCATCAGGACGTCGCGATCATCTTTGCCGACATTGTCGGGGTTGATGAGCTGTCCAACGATCTTGCGGGCCATGAATTGGTCGGCATCGTCGAAGATCTGTTCCGCCAGTTTGATTCGGCGGCCGAAACCCTTGGCGTGGAACGGATCCGCACGTTCCACAACAGCTACCTGGCCACCTGCGGTGTGATCACCCCGCGATTGGACAGCATTCACCGAAGCGTGGACTTCGCCGTCGAAATGCGTCGCATCATCGATCGGTTCAACAGCCAGACCGGTCACGAGCTTGGCCTTCGGGTCGGCATCAACACTGGCAACGTGATCAGCGGACTGGTCGGCGGCTCGAGCCTGGTCTACGACATGTGGGGGGCCGCGGTAAGCCTGGCCTACCAAATGCACAGGGGCGCACCCCAACCCGGCATCTACGTCAGCTCCCAGGTGTACGAAGCGATGCGAGACGTGCGCCAGTTCACGCCCGCCGGCACGATTTCGGTCGGTGGAACCGACCAACCGATGTACCGCCTCTCGGAGCGATGATGAACACGTTTCACTCCTCGTGGTTCTACTGGTCGATCGGTATCGCGGTCGGATTTCCGCTCGGGCTGATCATTCTTACCGAGCTGCAGCAAACGCTCGCCCGCCGGCACAGCCACCTGGCCAGGCAAGTAAGCCTGCTGCGTAACTACTTGCTGCCGCTGGGCGCGCTGCTGCTGTTGCTCGTCAAGGCTTCGCAGATCCCGGCCGGAGAAGTCCCCGTGCGGATGCTCACCACGCTGTTCGGCTTCCTGGTGCTGGTGCTGCTGCTGTCCGGGCTCAACGCCACCGTTTTCGCGGCCGCGCCCGAAGAGAGCTGGCGCAAACGCCTGCCCGCGATCTTCCTCGATGTCGCACGCTTCGCCCTGATCGGTGTGGGCCTGGTGCTGATCCTGTCGTATATCTGGGGTGTCCGGATCGGCGGGTTGTTCACGGCGCTGGGTGTGACGTCGGTCGTCATCGGCCTGATGTTGCAAAACTCCGTCGGCCAGATCGTCTCGGGCTTGTTCATGCTGTTCGAGCAGCCCTTCCGGATCAACGACTGGCTGGACACCGGGACGGTGCGCGGCCGTGTCATCGAAGTGAACTGGCGCGCCGTGCACATCGACACCGGCAGCGGGATGCGGATCACGCCCAATGCGGTGCTGGCCACAACGGCGTTCACGAACCTCAGCCGCCCGCCCGGCTCCCACAAATTGGCGATCACGACCACATTTTCGGTCGCGGACCCGCCCGACCGCGTTTGCGCGATGCTGTCGCGGGTCGCACTCGGGCTACCGCAGCTGATGAGCGACAGCGTGCCGCGTTCGGTGCCGATCGGCGGCGGCGAATACCGAACGACCATCCGGTTGGGCTCACCGGCCGACGACGGCGCCGCGCGAACGACGTTTCTGCGCTGGATCTGGTACGCCGCACGGCGGGAAGAGCTGCACCTCGACAACTGCGACGACGACTACTCGACCATCGAGCGTGTGGAGAAAGCGGTGCGCACCGTGGTGGCACCGGCGTTGCGGCTCAACACCGACGAGCAGCGCTCGCTGTATTCCTCCGCCAGGCTCGTCCGGTACGGCGCCGACGAAACCGTCGAATACGTCGGCCAGGTGCCCGACGGGATGACGTTCTTGGTCGCGGGGCGCGTTCAGCTCATCGCGACCGCCGACGACGGGTCGGTGGTGCCGATCAGCACGCTCGTCGAGGGCTCGTTCCTCGGGTTGACGGCGCTGACCCGGCAACCGAACACCGCGAGCGCGTACGCGCTCGAGGAAGTGACCGCGTTGGAGATCGATCGCGAACATCTCGCGCATCTCGTCATGCGTGAACCGTTGCTACTACAGAACTTTGGCCACATCCTCGAAGAACGCCAAAGCAAGGTACGCCAAGCCCGGCGCGGTGAGCGTGTCGCGTGAGCGGCGCCACCGGGCGCGGACCTGGGGCAGCCAAACTCACCCAGGTAACGACCGATACCCTGGTTAAATGAGTCTGCAAGCACCGTCGCTTCCCGACTTGCGCCGAGAAGTCCACGATGCCGCCCGCCGCGCCCGGGTCGCTTCGCGTGTCCTGGCGTTGTTGCCGACGGTAGCCAAGGACCAGGCGCTCGAGTCCGCCGCCGCGGCGATAACCGCCCACGTCGATCTGATCCTGGCCGCAAACGCGGAGGATATCGAGGCCGCCCGGGCCGCGGGCACACCGGCCGCCATGCTCGACCGGCTGGCCTTGGACTCCAAGCGTGTCGACGGGATCGCCGCTGGCCTGCGCCAGGTCGCGGGGCTGCCGGACCCGGTGGGCGAGGTGCTGCGCGGCTACACACTGCCCAACGGGCTGCAGCTGCGCCAGCAGCGAGTTCCGCTGGGCGTGGTCGGCATGATCTACGAGGGCCGGCCCAACGTCACCGTCGACGCATTCGGTCTGGCGCTCAAATCCGGCAACGCCGTGTTGCTGCGCGGAAGCTCCTCGGCGGCGAGGTCGAACCAGGTCCTTGTCGAGGTGCTGCGGGCTTCGCTGGTGAGCGAGGACCTGCCCGCCGACTCCGTTCAGCTGCTTTCGGCTACGGACCGGTCCACCGTGACGCACCTGATTCAGGCCCGCGGCCTGGTCGACGTGGTGATTCCGCGCGGGGGAGCCGGCCTGATCGACGCCGTGGTCCGCGACGCGCAGGTGCCCACGATCGAGACCGGTGTCGGCAACTGTCATGTCTACGTGCACGAAGGCGCCGACCTGGAGCTGGCGGAACGGATCTTGCTGAACTCCAAGACCCGGCGGCCCAGTGTCTGCAATGCCGCCGAGACGCTGCTGGTGGACGCCGCGATCGCCGCGGAGGCCGTGCCGCGGCTGGTGGCCGCGCTGCAAGACGCCGGGGTGACGGTGCATCTCGACCCCGACGAGGAGAACCTGCGGCGCGAATACCTCTCGATGGACATCGCGGTCGCGGTGGTCGGCGGCGTCGACGCCGCGATCGCTCACATCAACGAATACGGCACCGGCCACACCGAGGCCATCGTGACCACCAATATGGCTGCTGCACAACGGTTTACCGACGGCGTCGATTCCGCGGCGGTGATGGTCAACGCGTCGACGGCGTTCACCGACGGCGAGCAGTTCGGTTTTGGCGCCGAGATCGGCATCTCCACTCAGAAGCTGCATGCCCGCGGGCCGATGGGATTGCCGGAATTGACCTCGACCAAATGGATCGCGTGGGGAGACGGCCACGTCCGTCCGGCCTGACGGCCAGTGCTTTAGGAGAACTGAGATTGTGAGTGTGCCCGCCCGGCCCGTGCCGCTGTTCGCGGACATCAACGACGTTTCGCGACGGCTGGCCGAAACCGGTTATCTGCCGGACACCGCCACGGCCACGGCCGTGTTCCTGGCCGACCGGCTCGGCAAGCCGCTTCTGGTGGAAGGCCCGGCCGGAGTGGGCAAGACGGAGCTGGCCCGCGCCGTCGCCCAGGCCACCGGGTCAGGGTTGGTCCGGCTGCAGTGCTACGAGGGCGTCGACGAGGCGCGGGCGCTCTACGAGTGGAACCACGCCAAGCAGATCCTGCGGATCCAGGCCGGCTCCGGAGACTGGGACGCGACCAAGAGCGACGTGTTCAGCGAGGAGTTCCTGCTGTCCCGGCCGCTGCTGACCGCCATCCGGCGCACCGAGCCGACCGTGCTGCTGATCGACGAGACCGACAAGGCCGACATCGAGATCGAGGGCCTGCTGTTGGAGGTGCTGTCCGACTTCGCGGTGACCGTGCCGGAACTGGGCACACTGACGGCCGAGCGGGCGCCGTTCGTGTTGCTCACCTCCAACGCCACGCGCGAACTGTCGGAGGCGCTCAAGCGCCGCTGCCTGTTCCTGCACATCGACTTTCCCAGCCCCGACCTGGAACGGCGCATCTTGCTGTCCCGAGTCCCCGAGCTGCCGGCGCACCTCGCCGAGGAATTGGTGCGCATCATCGGTGTGCTGCGCGGAATGCAGCTCAAGAAGGTGCCGTCCATCGCCGAAACCATCGACTGGGGCCGCACGCTGCTCGCGCTGGGCCTGGACACCATCGACGACGCGGTAGTCGCCCAGACGCTCGGCGTGGTCCTCAAGCACCAATCCGACCAACAACGCGCCAGTGGCGAGTTGCGGCTGAACTAGGAAGCACCGATGGCCGTCCGCCGCATCCGCCCCACCAGGCCGCTCGCCCCGCACGGGCTGCCCGGCCATCTGGTGGGCTTCGTGGAAGCGCTTCGCGGACAGGGAATTTCGGTGGGCCCCTCGGAGACGGTGGACGCGGGCCGGGTGATGGCCACCCTCGGGCTGGGTGATCGCGAGGTGCTGCGCGAAGGTATCGCCTGCGCGGTGTTGCGCCGCCCTGATCACCGCGAAACCTATGACGCCATGTTCGACCTGTGGTTTCCCCCGGCGTTGGGGGCGCGCGCGGTGGTCACCGAGGACGAGGCCGGCGACGCGCCGGCCGACGACTCCCTGCCACCCGACGACGTCGAGGCGATGCGCCAGATGCTGCTGGACCTGCTCACGGAGAATCCCGAGCTGGGCGACATGGACGAACGCCTGGTCGCGATGATCGCGCGGATCGTGGAGGCCTATGGCAAATACAGTTCCAGCCGCGGCCCGTCGTTCTCGTCGTACCAGGCGCTCAAGGCGATGGCGCTGGACGAGCTGGAAGGCAAGCTGCTGGCCGGACTCCTCGCCCCCTACGGTGACGAGCCGACGCCCACCCAGGAACAGATCGCCAAAGCGCTTGCCGCGCAGCGGATCACGCAGCTGCGCAAGCTGGTCGACGCCGAGACCAAGCGGCGCACCGCCGAGCAACTCGGCCGCGACCACGTCCAGATGTACGGCATCCCACAGCTTTCCGAGAACGTCGAGTTCCTGCGCGCCTCCGGCGATCAGCTGCGCCAGATGCAACGGGTGGTGGCTCCGCTGGCCCGCACCCTCGCGACCCGGCTCGCCGCGCGTCGGCGCCGCGCCCGCGCCGGGTCGATCGATCTGCGTAAAACGCTGCGCAAGTCGATGTCTACCGGCGGCGTGCCGATCGACGTGGTGTTAGCCAAACCGCGACCGGCGCGCCCGGAATTGGTCGTGCTCTGCGACGTGTCGGGTTCGGTCGCCGGGTTCAGCCACTTCACCCTGTTGCTGGTACACGCGTTGCGCCAACAGTTTTCGCGCGTCCGGGTCTTTGCCTTCATCGACACCACCGACGAGGTGACCCACATGTTCGGGCCGGAAGCCGACCTGGCCGTGGCGATCCAGCGGATCACCCGGGAGGCGGGCGTCTACAGCCGCGACGGTCATTCCGACTACGGCAACGCTTTCGTTTCGTTCCTGCAGGCGCACCCGAATGTGCTGTCGCCACGCAGTTCCCTGCTGGTGCTCGGGGACGGCCGCACCAACTACCGCGACCCGGCCATCGACGTGCTGACCGACATGGTGACCGCCAGCCGGCACGCGCACTGGCTCAACCCCGAGCCCAAACACCTGTGGGGTAGCGGCGACTCGGCGGTGCCGCGCTACCAAGAGGTGATCACGATGCACGAGTGCCGGTCGGCCAAGCAGCTGGCCGCGGTGATCGACCAGCTGCTACCCGTCTGAATTCCGGCGAGCGTGGCCGCGAGCTGCGGAATCGGCCCTGATCGCGCGCTCAAGTAAGCTGGCAAACCGTGCAAAAGCAGCTGCGCAGGCTCGGCGTGATGGGCGGGACGTTCGATCCCATCCATTACGGTCACCTGGTCGCTGCCAGCGAGGTCGCCGACCTGTTCGATCTCGACGAAGTGGTGTTCGTGCCCAGTGGCCAGCCGTGGCAGAAGGACCGGCACGTGTCGGCCGCCGAGGACCGCTACCTGATGACGGTGATCGCCACGGCCTCCAATCCCCGCTTCTCCGTGAGCCGGGTCGACATCGACCGCGCCGGGCCCACCTACACCCGCGACACGCTGCGCGATCTGCACGCCCTGAACCCCGATTCCGAGCTGTACTTCATCACCGGCGCCGACGCGCTGGCCTCCATTCTGTCGTGGCAGGGCTGGGACGAGCTCTTCGAGCTGGCGCGCTTCGTCGGGGTCAGCCGGCCCGGGTACGAGCTGCGCCGTGACCACATCACCGGTGTCGTGGGCGAACTGGCCGAGGACGCGCTGACCCTGGTCGAGATTCCGGCGCTGGCGATTTCGTCGACGGACTGTCGTCAGCGTGCCGAACAGCGCCGCCCGCTGTGGTACCTGATGCCCGACGGTGTCGTGCAATATGTCTCGAAGCGCGGGCTTTATAGCAAGCCGGGCGCCGAGGGGTCGGCATGACCGCGACCCCGGAAGCCATCGACATGGCGACGGTGGCGGCCGGCGCGGCCGCGGCCAAGCTCGCCGAGGATGTCGTCGTCATCGACGTCTCCGGCCAGTTGGTGATCACGGATTGCTTCGTCATCGCTTCGGCGTCCAACGAGCGGCAGGTCAACGCGATCGTCGACGAGGTCGAGGAGAAGATGCGCAAGGCGGGCTACCGTCCCGCGCGGCGCGAAGGTGCCCGGGAAGGCCGCTGGACGCTGCTGGATTACCGCGACATCGTCGTGCACATCCAGCATCAGGATGACCGCAACTTCTATGCGCTGGACCGCCTCTGGAGCGACTGCCCCGTGGTGCCGGTGGATTTGGGCGAGAACGACGACTCGGCGAGCGCGCGATGAGGGTGCGTCGCCTGGTGATGTTGCGGCATGGGCAAACCGACTTCAACGCCGGTAGCCGCATGCAGGGGCAACTGGACTCCGCGCTGACCGACCTGGGCCGCGCGCAGGCGGTCGCCGCCGCCGAAGTGCTGGGCAAGCTGCAGCCACTGCTGATCGTGTCGTCGGACCTGCATCGCGCCTACGACACGGCAATCAAGCTGGGGGAGCGGACCGGGCTGCAGGTTCGGGTGGATCGGCGGTTACGAGAGACCCACCTGGGCGACTGGCAGGGCCTGACTCACGCCCAGATCGACGCCGAGGCGCCGGGCGCCCGGCTGGCGTGGCGCGAGGACGCGACGTGGGCACCGCACGGCGGGGAAAGCAGGGCCGACGTCGCCGCGCGCAGTGTGCCATTGATCGCCGAATTGGTATCCGGCGAACCGGATTGGGGCGGGGCGGGCGAGCCTGGCCGGCCGGTGGTGCTGGTCGCCCACGGCGGGCTGATCGCCGCGTTGTCGGCCGCGCTGCTGAAGCTTCCCGTCTCGAGCTGGCCGGTATTGGGCGGCATGGGCAACGCGAGTTGGGTGCAGCTGTCCGGCCATTCCGACGACTCCGACGTTCGCGACCTCGAGAGCATCCGCTGGCGCCTCGACGTGTGGAACGCCTCGGCTCAGGTGCCCAACGATGTCCTCTAAAACACGTCCGGTGCTGCTCGTCTTCGCGGACTCGCTGGCCTACTACGGCCCGACCGGCGGGTTGCCCTCCGACGATTCGCGTATCTGGCCCAATATCGTTGCTTCGCAACTAGATTGGGATGTGGAGCTGATTGGCCGCATCGGCTGGACATGCCGCGACATCTGGTGGGCGGCGACCCAGGATCCACGCGCCTGGGCGGCGCTGCCCCGGGCCGGGGCGGTGATATTCGCCACCGGCGGGATGGATTCACTGCCCTCGGTGCTGCCGACCGCGCTGCGCGAGCTGATCCGCTACGTGCGGCCGCCGTGGCTGCGGCGCTGGGTCCGCGACGGCTATGGTTGGCTGCAGCCCCGGCTTTCACCGATGGCCAGGTCCGCGCTGCCGCCGCACTTGAGCGCCGAATACCTCGAACAGACCCGCGGCGCAATCGATTTCAACCGCCCCGGGATCCCGATCGTGGCCTCGCTGCCGTCGGTGCACATCGCGCAGACATACGGCAAGGCCCACCACGGTCGCGCGGGCACCGCCGCGGCGATCACCGAATGGGCGCAAAGCCACGATGTTCCCTTGGTCGATCTCAAAGCCGCTGTGGCCGAGCACATTATGAGTGGACGCGGCAACCCCGACGGGATTCACTGGAATTTCGAGGCCCACCAGGCGGTCGCGGAGCTCATGCTCAAGGCGCTGGCCGAAGCCGGTGTATCTACCGAGAAACCGCGCGGGTAGCACGCATGTCCGTGGTGGTGGTAACCGATGCGTCGTCGCGGCTGCCGGCCGAGTTGCTCGAAAAGTGGTCGATACGAGTCGTTCCGCTGCACGTCTTGCTCGACGGCGACGACCTGCGCGACGGCCTCGACGACATCCCAGACGATATCTACAAGCTGCACGCCACCACCGCGGCCGCCACGCCGGCCGAGTTGGCCAACGTCTACCAGGAGGCGCTTGCCGCCAGCGACGGGGACGGCGTAGTGGCGGTGCATATCTCGTCGGCGCTGTCGGGTACCTACGGCAACGCCGAACGAACCGCGGCCGACCTCGATCCGGCGATACAGGTCATCGACTCGAGGTCAGCCGCGATGGGCACCGGCTTTGCGGTGCTCGCCGCCGCACGGGCCGCGGCGGCCGGCGGCGACCTGCAGACCGTCGCGGCCGCCGCGAGTTCGGCCGTGGGCCGCAGTCACGCGTTCATCGTCGTGCACCGCCTGGACAACCTGCGGCGCAGCGGCCGGATCGGTGGCGCCACGGCGTGGCTTGGCACCGCGCTGTCGCTCAAGCCGCTGCTGCGCGTCGACGACGGCAAACTCGTTCTGGCCCAACGGGTGCGCACGGTCAGCAGCGCGACCGCGACGATGATCGATCGGGTCTGCGGGATCGTCGGCGATGGTCGTGCCGCGTTGGCGGTGCACCATGTCGCCAACCCCGACGGAGCGAGCGAGGTGGCGGCGACACTGGCGCGGCGGTTGCCGGAGTGCGAACCGGCGATCGTCACGCCGTTGGGGCCGGTGCTCGCGCTGCACGTCGGTGCGGGAGCCGTCGCGGTGTGCCTCGAATTGCCGGAGAGCTAGGCACGGGCCGAAATCGCAGAGCCGCCAAACGGCACTTCCACGCCTTTTTGAAATGACAACGCAGCGCTTTGAACCAGCAACGCGGCAACGAGCACGCCCAGCCAGAACCAGGCTTCGGCAGCACTGATATGCGCGGCCGGATCTTTATAACGCAACGCCATGATGGAACGCACGATTACGGCCGCAACGACAGCGACGGTAATGTAGGGGACGGCAATTCGGATCCGCCGCGCAATGCCGCCGGGAGGTGATTCCGTACGCCGCCTCCCAATTCCGATGTACCACAACGCGGCACACGCGATGATGATCGCCAGCGGTATCGGAATCGACAGCCTGTTGGCCCAGTCCCACATCGGCTGAAGCGGCCGGTGCGTCCGCGGATCGCCCAGCGAGAGCGCGAGGTGCATGATCGTATCTTCAACCAGGAACACGGTAATCGGGGGCACGAGGACTGCGAGGACAAATACGCAGTGTTTGGCGAGGACGCCCGCGGTGCCCGAAATAAACTGCACAATCGCGTAAAGCAGCATGTAAATGGACGCACCGAACGATACGGCGGCCAGCACTTCCACGGACCCGGCTCGGCCATTGGTGAGGGCGCAACCGCTCTCGCCGGCGAGCAACCCATATCGCAGGGTCGTCAGAAATAGGCCCAGGAACGCGCATACCAGTGCGATTCCCACTTGGGTGTCATGCTCGACCTCGCGCGGGTCTGGCGAATGACCCTCGCCGCGGCGCCGATAGGCGCGGTCGAGCACGAGA
Organism: Mycobacterium sp. SP-6446; assembly: GCF_001954045.1. Taxonomy (NCBI): domain Bacteria; kingdom Bacillati; phylum Actinomycetota; class Actinomycetes; order Mycobacteriales; family Mycobacteriaceae; genus Mycobacterium; species Mycobacterium sp. SP-6446. The sequence continues at coordinate 51,299 of NZ_MBEM01000136.1, forward strand.
TTTATGACGACAAAGGCGAAACCGGCGAGGATGCCGGTGAATTGCGCGTACGTCCTGGCCACGATCGATATGTCGAAGCCAGTCCAGAGGACGCAGGAGTCAGCAAGGTCCACCGTTCCCATTGTCGGGATAATAGCCGCACCGAACGGCCCAGTGCGTCAGGTTCGTCGCGCGTTGTCGCCTCGCGGATGGACAACCTGCGGCCACCAGAACCAACGCCCCAGCAGGGTAGCGATCGACGGCATCAACAGCGTGCGCACAATAAGCGTGTCGAGCAACAGACCAATGCAGACGGTGGATCCGAACTGGCCCAACACCCGCAGGTCGCTGCCCAGCATGGACGCCATGGTGAAGGCGAACACCAGACCCGCCGCGGTCACCACCCCGCCGGTCCCGGCCATCGACCGGATGATTCCGGTCTTGAGCCCGCCATGGATCTCCTCCCTGAACCGGGACACCAGTAGCAGGTTGTAGTCGGACCCGACGGCCAACAGGATGATGACCGATAGCGCCGCGACGATCCAGTGGATCTTGATGCCGAACAGATCCTGCCAAATCAGCACGGACAGGCCGAATGACGCCGCGATGGAGCTGGCCGCGGTGCCCACGATCACCATCGCCGCGACCACGCTCCTGGTGAGCAGCAGCATGATCATGAAGATCAGCGTGAGGGCCGACACCACCGCGATCATCAGGTCGAATTTCGCGCCGTCGTGCATGTCCTTGAAGGTCGCGGCCGTGCCGCCGAGATAAACCTTGGCGTCCGACAGCGAGGACTGTTTCAGACCCTCCTGCGCGGCGGTCCGCTCCGCGGCGACGCGCGAGATCCCTTCCGGGGTCATCGGATCGCCCTGATGGGTGATGAAGAAGCGCGCCGACTTACCGTCCGGCGACAAGAACATTCGCAGGCCCGTCTGGAAGTCCGGATTCTGGAAGGCCTCCGGCGGCAGGTAGAAGAAGTCGTCGTTCTTGGAGGCGTCGAAGCTCTGCCCCATCACGATCGCGGTATCGCTCATGGCCTCCATCTGATCGATCATCGCCTTGAACGTCTGGTACAACGTCAGCGTGATTCCCCGGGTCGTCTTCAGCGTCGCGATCAGCATGGGGAACAGCGCCATCAGATCGTGTGTGGCCGTGGCGGTGTGCTGGATGTCGGCCGTGAGGTCGTGAAACTTCTCGGCGAGCTGGTCGAAGCCGTCCAACGAGTCGAACAGAGACCGGGTCGACCAGCAGAGCGGAATGTCGTAGCAGTGCTTTTCCCAGTAGAAGTAACTGCGCATCGGCCGCCAGAAGTCGTCGAAATCCGCGATGTGGTTGCGCAACGTATCGGTGATTTCCGACGTTTCTGCCGTGGTCCTTGCGCTGTCGTCGGCGGCCTTCGAAAGATCTTGCGACACTTCGTATTGGCGCTGCGTGACGTTGATTTGGTCCTGCAGCAGGTCGGCCATCTTGAGAATGTCAGCCATGCGGTCCTTGAGGAACGCCATGTTTTGCATCGTCGTCTGACTCTGCATGCTGTTCTGGAACGGAATCGAGCTGTGCTGGATCGGAATGCCCAGCGGCCTGGTGATGTCCTGGACCATCGCGATGCCCACCGTGCGCATGACGTTCTTGGCCACCCTGTCCAACACCAGCATGTCGGCCGGATTTCGCATGTCATGGTCGGCTTCGACCATCAACATGTCGGGGTTCATCCGTGCCTGCGAGAAATGCCGATCCGCCGCCGCTTGCCCAAGATTGGAGGGTGCCGAGGTCGGCAGGTAGTACCGGTCGTTGTAACTCGTGACATAGCTGGGCAGGGCGACCATGCCGACCAGCACGACCGCGGCGCTGATCGCCAGAACCGGTGCGGGCCAACGCACTACCGCGGTGCCCGCCCGCCGCCACAGCCGACCCCTCTTAACCGCCCGCTTGGACTCGAAGAAATGGAAGCGACTGCCCACGAACACGACCGCCGGTCCCAGCGTGAGGCCGGCCAACACCACGACCAGCATGCCGATCGCGACGGGTGCGCCCATCGTGTTGAACCAGGGCAGGCGCGCAAAACTCAGGCAATAGGTCGCCCCGGCGATCGTCAGGCCTGACCCCAGGACGACCGGCGCCACCCCGCGAAATGTGGTGTAGTACGCGGTTTCTCGATCCTCGCCGGCGCGCAGCGCCTCTTGATAACGGCCGACGAGGAAGATCCCGTAGTCCGTCCCCGCCGCGATCGCCAACATGGTCAGGATGTTGGCGGCGAACGTGGTCAGCCCGAATGCGTTGTGATAGGCCAGGACCGCGACGACTCCCCGCGAACACGCCAACGCGACGAACGTCATGAACAGCTGGACCAGCGTCGTGACGATGGACCGATAGACCAGCAGCAGCATGATCGCGATCGCGCCCAGGGTGAACAGGGTGATCTTGGCCAGGCTCGCGTTACCGATGAGGTGCATGTCATCGGACAGCGCGGCGGGACCGGTGACGTAGGCCTTCACCCCCGGCGGCGCCTGATTGCGATCGATCACCTTCCGCACGGCGTCCACTGATTCGTTCGCCTGCGTCGTGCCTTGGTTGCCGGCGAGGTTCAACATGACGTAGGCGCCCTTGGCGTCGGCGCTCTGCGCCCCCGCCGCGGTTAGCCGGTCTCCCCAGAAGTCCTGGATGTGCTGGATGTGTTGGGGATCCTGGCGCAGTTGGCGGATCAGGTTGTCGTAGTAGCGATGCGCGTCGTCGCCGAGGGGTTTCTGACCTTCCAGCACGATCATCACGGTGCTGTTGGAATCGAATTCGTGGAAGTTGTGGCCCAGCAGCATCATCGCTTTCATGGACGGAGCGTCCAGTGGCGTCATTGGCGCCGAGTGCGCTTCGCCGACGACTTCCAAGCGGGGGACGATGACGTTCACCAGAACCGTCACGAAGACCCAGCCCAAGATGATGGGCACCGCGAAGATGCGGATTGTGTGGGGGAGGGCCGGACGGTGGCCGCGTGCGGGCTTGCCGGGGCTCTGGGCGTGGATCGGGCCCGTGTCCGCGTCCGCGGCGGTCATCGGGCTCTTGTTGTTCACGTCGCTCATGCGGACTTCACCAGGCAGAAGGTCTGGGCGTTGTGGCCGTCGGAGTTTTGCTGCTCGCGCACGACGCCGTCCACGGTGATTTTGCAGCTGATGCTGCTGCCGTCGCTTTGCGCCATGATGTTGGCGCTGACCGCGGGGAGTGTCGTCGAAATCGTGGTGGACCACGGCAGCGGCGCGGCGTTGACCTGGTGCGTGTTGGCGTTCTCGTCCCAGTAGTTGATGTTGGCCGTGGCGCCCGGTGGGCCGGACACCTCGTAGACGACGACCTTGGGGTTGAACTGCACGATCTCGATCCCGGCCCCGGCGTTCGCGTTGAGGTCCTGCGAGCCGAAGATCTTGTGCAGGCGCATCACGACCAGGCCCGAGACAGCGAGAACGGCGACGAGGAGCAGCGGAATCCAGGCTCGTTTCAATATGCGGGTCAGCGCTCCGGTCGTTGAACCTGGACTAGTCATCACCAGACCGCCTTCCGCTCACCGCTGGCGGGCCTGCCGTCCCGCCCGAAAGCTCACCACCGTCATCGGCGACGTCCATTGTCGCCAGGAACCTTTGCTCGGCTAAGTATGCTAACCCTTAGAGGACGGAAGCGTTCCTCCGGGTGTGCCCGGTGTGGCACCGGTCTAGCGCGCAACCCGTCCCGTCACCGGCGGCAAGTCCGCCAATGTCGCGATGCCGGGCTTCGCGGCCACCACTGCCGGGACTGCATTGGTAACCGGCATCGCGGTGTAGATCATTCCCAGACCCATGAACCCGGGCTCGGTCCAATCCTTCGGTGGCAGGCAGTGCAGGACGGTGCGCATGTTGGGCAGCCCGAAAACCTGGATGACGTGGCCGTGCTCGAGGGGCTTGGGCGGCACCACATGGCTGCCCATGATCCAGTTGAATCCGACGCTGACGACGTTGCGGTCACCTTCCCAGCCGCGGTGGTAGCCATAGACGCTGCCGACCGTCCCCGCGGGAATCTTCATGAAGCCCAGATCGGAATCTGCGGTGGCCGCGGTGAAGGTGACGTCGAACGTCATCTTGTCCAGCTTCGCGCCGATCGCATCGGCCATCATCGCCGCCGACTCCGCGAAGACCTCGCTTTCCCGGCGAACGCTGTCCGCCAGCCCAGGGGTGTCGGGATCCTGCGAGAACCCCATAGCCGTCTGGGTTTCCGCCGACTCGTAGGTCGAGCAATCCACCGACTCGGTGATCCGGATCTCGTCGACGCGCTCGCAGGAGGCCGACAGCACCATGCCGACCATGTTCGTCATTCCGGGGTGCGCGCCGCTGCCGAAAATCGTCGAATTACCTTTGCGACAGGCGTCCTCGATGCGTTTGCGGTCCTGCGGCGTCTGCTTGCCGCCGGTGATCCACGCCGCGCTGGTGCACACGTTGACGCCCGATTCCAGCAGGCGGACCAGTTCGTCGACGTTGGGCCACAACGGGTTATAGCAACACGCGTCGGGCCTCAGCGCGAGCAGCGCGTCGACGTCGTTGGTCGCCTGCACCCCGGTCGGCTCCGGCCAGCCGGCTAGTTTGGCGGCGTCGACGCCGACCTTGTCCTGCCCATGCGCGTAGACGCCGACCAGCTCCATGTCGGGCCTGCCGATGATGGCGTGCAGCGATCGCCGCCCGATGTTGCCGGTCGTCCACTGGATCACGCGCAATGGACGGTCTTCTCCGGTGGTGCTCATCGGGGGCTCCTTTGCCGTAGGCGCTTCGCGCTCAGTCGCGGTCGGTCGCGTTCAGTCGCTGATATCGAATCCGGCGACCACCTTGGTCGGGCGCACACGCACCACGAGTTCGCCGGGAACGGCGTTGCGGCGGCCGAATTCGTCGGCGCGGTCGGCGCCCATGTACCGCGCGCCGGTCCTGGTGGTGAACTCCAGCACGTCACCGGGATTGTCCGTCGTCGTCGCCACGCCCTGCACCTGTACGAACGAATAGGGCGGGTGGGGGTCGTCGACGCAGATGGTGACTCGCGAATCACGCGCCAGGGCACGGCCTTTCGACGTGTCACGGCCGGTGGTGAACACCAGCACGCCACCGTCTTGCTCCATATCCACGACAAACCACACCGGCGCGACCAGCGGCCTGCCGTCGGCCGCGACGTAACCCAGCATCCCGGTGCGGGTGCCGGCCGAGAGGAACTCGACGACCCTGTCTGACAGCTCCGGCTTCTCGGCCATGGCGCTAGAGCCGGACCAAGTCGTAGTCGGCGATGTGGTCGATGAGCACTTGCAGGTGGTCCTGCGAGGAGCCCAGCGTGTGCTCGATCGCGGTAAGCCGGGCCGCGTAGTGGGCGACCGGATACTCGGCGGTCATGCCGATGCCGCCGTGCAGCTGGATGGACTCCTGCGCGATGTGCCGTGCGGACCGGCCGATCTGCAGCTTGGCACGCGACGCGATCACCGGGTCGAGGTTGCCGTCGGCGATCGACATCGCGGCGTAGAAGCTCATGCTGCGGGCCAACTCCAGCGACACGTACATGTCGGCGGCGCGCTGGGTGAGCGCCTGGAATTTGTTGAGCGTGACGCCGAACTGCTTGCGGCTCTTGAGGTAATCGGTGGTTAGACGCAGCGCTTCCTCCATCGCGCCAACGGCTTCGCAACACAACGCCGACTGGATTCGGACGAGTGCCTCGAGGATGGCCGTCGACGCGTCCGCCGCGTCGCCGAGGGGCTCGGCGGGCGTGGAGTCCAGCTCGATCTGGGCGCCGCGCTGGCCGTCGAAGGTCGGATAGGGGTGCCGGGTGACCGCATCACCGTCGACGACGAACAATCCCGTTCCGCCGTCGGGCAATGCGGCGCTGACCACCAGGGCGTCGGCGCAGTCCCCGGCCGGGACCGGGTTCTTCGTTCCGGTCAGGGTCCACGAATCGCCTTGCCGCGCAGCCTGCGTGGAGACGGCCGCGGTCGGTTTCCGGTGACCGGTTTCCAAATGGGCGAACGCGAGCAACTTTTGGCCCGCCGCAACCTCGTCCAGCAGCTGCTTTTGCGGGTCGCTGCCGCGTTCGGCGATCAGTGCGCCGGGTGCCAGGGCGGCGTGCACGACGGGCTCGGGTGCCAGCCGTCGCCCGATCTCGGTGAGCACCACCATGATCTCGATCTGGCCCGCCTCGTCCGGCTCGAACCCGAGGCCGAGAATCCCGGTGTCGGCGAGCTGGCTCCACACGTCGCGGCTCCAGCCGAGCTCGCTCTCGATGATCTTGTTGCGGCTCTCGGGATCGTAGCTGCGCGACAGGAGGTCGCGCGTGGTGTCGCGGAGCAGGGCCTGCTCGTCGCTCAGCTGAAAGTCCATGGCTGCCTCACAATCCCAGAATGGTGGACGCGATGATGTTGCGCTGCACTTCGTTGCTGCCGCCGTAGATCGACGTCTTGCGGTAGTTGAGGTAGCGCGGCGCGGCCGATTGCGCCCAGGCCGGTGACGCGATGTCACCGCCGTCGACCGGCAGCGCGTCGGGTCCGGCGACTTCGACGAGCAGCTCGGTGGCGATCTGCTGCAGTTGGCTGCCGCGCATCTTGAGCACCGACGATGCGGGGTTGGGTTTACCGTCCGCGGAGTCCGTGGTCACCCGGGACTGCGTGAGTTCCAGTGCCAGCACCTCGTTTTCGGCTTCGGCCAGGCGTGCCGCGAACAGTGGGTCGTCGAGCAGACCGGTCTCGATGGCGTGTTTTTTCACCTCGGCGAGGCGGACCTTGGTGCGGCCGACGCCGGCGATGCCGGTGCGTTCGTTGCCCAGCAGGAACTTCGCGTATGTCCAGCCCTGATTCTCTTCTCCCACAAGTTGATTGGCCGGCACCCGAACGTCTTCGAAGAAGACCTCGTTCACTTCGCGGCCACCGTCGATCGTCTTGATCGGGCGCAGCGTGATACCCGGCGTCCCCATGTCGAAGAGCAGGAACGAAATGCCGGCCTGGCGCTTGGGCGCCTGCGGGTCGGTGCGCACCAGGCAGAAGATCCAGTCCGCATATTGGCCGAGCGTGGTCCACGTCTTCTGGCCGTTGACGACATAGGTGTCGCCATCGCGGACGGCGGTGGTGCGCAGCGAGGCCAGGTCCGAGCCGGCCTCGGGCTCGGAGAACCCCTGGCACCACCAGATGTCGATGCTGGCCGTCGGGGGCAGGAAGCGCTCCTTGATTTCCTGGGACCCGAATTCGGCGATCACCGGGCCGACCATCTTGGTGTTGAAGTTCAGTGGCTCTGGGACGCACGCCAGTTGCATCTCGTCGGCCCAGATCTGGTACTGGGTCGGCGTCCAATCCTTGCCCCCCCATTCGACCGGCCAGTTGGGCACCGCGAGCCCGTGCTCGTGGAGGATCTTGTGGCTGGTGACGATGTGGTCCTTGGTCACCGGCGCCCCCTGGCGCACCGCCTCGCGGAGCTCCTCGGGGATCTTTGTGGTGTAGAAGGTGCGAAGCTCGTCGCGGAATGCGGCTTCCTCGGGTGTGAGCGCCAACTGCATGGCAGCCTCCTGTCGTCTGGGGGTGAAGCCGCGGATGGGTTTCCGGCCCGGCCGATCGCTTCGGCTTTCTATCTTGACCCATCGCCTGCTGTGCTTTTGCACAGCCTCGGGTTAGTCCACAAACGGGCGCCGCGACGCCCTGGACGGGGCCATTGCGGCGGTCGCCGCGCTTACCGTCGCCGGCATGCGCATAGAACTGCCCGCCGAGCGCCTGCAGCGGCGGCTCGGCGCCGAGCCCGATGCCGATTCGCACGCCGATCCCGAGGATCCCGAGCATGACCCGGACGCGCCGGACGACGATCAGAATTCGTTGTTGCCCCGATGGCTTCCCGACGCGTCCCAGCGCGGGGGGTGGGTCGCAAGGCTGCGCGCCGACCCCGGCCGCGCGGGCGCTATCGCGATGGCGGTGGTCGCCGCGCTGGCCGTGCTGGTCACGATATTCACCTTGGTGCGCGACAGGCCCGCGCCGGTGATGTCGGCCAAGCTTCCTCCCGTCGAGAAGGCGTCCACTGCGAGCCCCAGATCGTCGGCGGGTCCGGTTGCGGGCCAGCCGGCGGGCGACCGGCCCTGCGTCGTCAGCGTGGTCGGCCTGGTCCGCACCCCCGGGCTGGTCACCCTGGCGCCCGGCGCGCGGATCGCCGATGCGCTGCAGGCCGCGGGCGGTGCGGTGGACGGCGCGGACACCATCGGATTGAACATGGCCCGTCCGGTCGGCGACGGCGAACAGATCGTGGTCGGGCTGGCCCCGATCTCGGGGCGGCCCACGGCGCTCGGCAGCTCGGTGGCCTCCGGCTCGGCGCCGACGCCCGGGACGCCGGCGCCCGTATCGGGATCGGCCAAGCCGAAACCGGGGCAGCCGCTCGACCTGAACACCGCGAGCGTGGAGCAGCTGGACGCCCTGCCCGGGGTCGGGCCGGTCACCGCCGCTGCGATCGTGGCGTGGCGGCAGGCCAACGGCAAGTTCACCAGCGTCGACCAGCTCGCCGACGTCGATGGCATCGGCCCGGCGCGGCTGGAAAAGCTGCGTGCCCTGGTCCGCGTCTGACGCTGCGGGCTTCGACGGATCGCCGCTGGCCCACCTGGATGTCCGGCTGGTCCCGGCCGCCGTCACGGGATGGACGGTCACCGCCGCGGGGATCGTGTGGCCGGTTGGCCGGGCGCTGGCATGCTGCTGCGTCGCGCTGGTTGCCGCCTCGTGTGGGCTGCTGTGCGCGGCGCGGAGCCACGCGCGCCTGCGGGCGATCGGCGCCGGCGTGCTGGCGATCGGTGTCGTGGGTGCGGGCTTCGGGCTGGCGATCGCGCTGCGCACCGACGCGGTGGCGCGCCATCCCGTCGCCGCGGCGTTCGGTACCGCCGCCCCGGTGACGGTTACCCCAGCCGAGAGCCCGCGGCCCGTCGGCCGGGGCAGCCTGATGTTTCGCGCCACCTTGCAGCGGGTGCGCGCCGACGAAATGTCCGGCCGGGTAGTCGTTTTCGCGCGCACGTCGGACTTCGGTGGCGTGATGGCCGGCCAGCCGGTGCGCTTCACCGCGCGCATCAACCGTCCCGCGCGCCATGACCTGACGGTCGCCGTGCTCAACGCGACGGGCCGCCCGACGCTGGGCGAGGCCGGCGCGGTGCAGCGGGCCGCTCACGCTGTGCGCACGCGGTTCTCCGCCACCGCCCGCGATGCGCTGCCTGCCGAGCAGGCCGCGATGCTGCCCGCCCTGGTCCTCGGGGACACCGCGGCGGTCAGCGCGGAGACCGGTCGCGACTTACGCGCCGCTGGCATGACGCACTTGACGGCGGTGTCGGGAGCCAACGTCACGATCGTGTGCGCGGCGGTGCTGTTCTCGGCGCGGCTGATCGGCCGCCGCGCGGCCGTGGCGCTGGCCGCGGTGGCACTGGTCGCCTTCGTCATCGTCGTCCAACCGACGCCGAGCGTGTTGCGCGCGGCCATGATGGGTGCCATCGCGTTGGCGGGGATCCTGTCTTCGAGGCGGCGGCAAGCGATTCCGGCCCTGTCGGCGGCGGTGCTGATACTGCTGACCGTCGCTCCCCACCTGGCCGTCGACGTTGGCTTCGCACTGTCGGTGCTGGCGACGGCCGCGCTGGTCGTCATCGCACCGGTCTGGTCGCGGCGCCTGAGCAAAAGAGGCTGTCCCAAGCCGCTGGCGGATGCCCTCGCGGTGGCATGTGCCGCGCACGCGGTGACCGCGCCGCTGGTCGCCGGCATTTCGGGCCGGCTCAGCCTGCTGGCCGTGGTCGCGAACCTCGCGGTCGCGCCGGCGATAGCGCCGATCACGGTGCTGGGCAGCGCGGCGGCCGTGTTGTGCATGTTGTGGCCGGCCGGTGCGGAGCTGCTGATCCGATTCGCCGGCCCCGAGCTGTGGTGGGTGCTGAGGGTGGCGCGCTGGGTGGCCGGGGTTCCCGCGGCGACCGTGCCCGTTGCGTCCGGTGCGGCCGGCGTGCTGACGGTCGGCGGCGCCACCGTCGTGGTCGTTCTGCTCGCGCGGCTGTTGTGGCGGTGGCGCGGGTTTCGTGTGGCGGTCGGGTTGGCGGGCGCCGCGGTGGGCGTGTGGGTGGCGGCCTGGTCCCTGTCGGGACTAATGGCGATCGCAACTGCGGCGTAGCCGGGCGTGGCGGGTCGCCATCATCGGACTGGGCGGGCCCTAGTCGGACCCACGTGACACCATCGTGGGGTGAGCGAGCCTGCGCCGTTGCACCTGGTCCTGGGAGACGAGGAACTGCTGGTCGAGCGGGCGGTGGCCGACGTGCTGCGGTCGGCGCGGCAGCGTGCCGGCACCGACCCCGGGGCCAACGATGTGCCGGTCAGCCGGATGCGGGCCGGCGACGTCAGCACGTACGAACTCGCCGAGCTGCTAAGCCCATCGCTGTTCGCCGACGAACGCATCGTCGTGCTGGAGGCCGCCGGCGACGCGGGCAAGGACGCGGCCGCGATGATCGCCGCGGCCGCCGCCGACATCCCGGCGGGCACGGTGCTGGTCGTGGTGCACTCGGGTGGCGGGCGGGCCAAAGCGCTGGCCAACGAGCTGCAAAAGCTCGGTGCGCAGGTACATCCCTGCGCGCGGATCACCAAGCTCAGCGAACGCATCGACTTCATCCGCAAGGAGTTCCGCGCGCTGCGCATCAAGGTCGACGAGGAGACGGTGACCGCCCTGCTCGATGCGGTCGGATCCGACGTGCGCGAACTGGCCTCGGCCTGTTCGCAGCTCGTCGCCGACACCGCCGGTGCCGTCGATGCGGCCGCGGTGCGCCGCTATCACAGCGGCAAAGCGGAGGTGAAAGGGTTCGACATCGCCGACAAGGCGGTCGCCGGCGACATCGAAGGAGCCACGGAGGCGCTGCGGTGGGCGATGATGCGCGGCGAGCCGCTGGTGGTACTGGCCGACGCCCTGGCCGAGGCCGTGCACACCATCGGCCGGGTTGGGCCGCTGTCCGGCGACCCCTACCGCCTCGCGGCGCAGCTGGGGATGCCGCCCTGGCGGGTGCAGAAGGCGCAGAAACAGGCGCGCCGCTGGTCGCGCGACACGGTGGCGGTCGCGATGAAAGTGGTGGCGGAACTCAACGCCAACGTCAAGGGCGCCGTCGCCGACGCCGACTACGCGTTGGAATCCGCGGTCAGGCAGGTCGCCGAGCTAGTGGCCGACCGCGGCCGCTGACTGTCCGAGCTCAGAGCTTGTTCAGGGCCTTGGCCAGCGCGGACTTCTTGTTGGCCGCCTGGTTCTTGTGGATCACGCCCTTGCTGGCCGCCTTGTCCAGCTTGCGGTTGGTCGACACCAGCAACTCCGCGGCCTTGTCCTTGTCGCCGGCGTCGGTGGCCTCCCGGAACGCGCGCACGGCGGTGCGCAGCGAAGACTTCACCGACTTGTTGCGCAGGCGGGCGCGCTCGTTCGTCCGATTGCGCTTCTGCTGCGACTTTATGTTGGCCACGCGTTGTTTCCTTCTTAGATTCGGTGTTGGCTTGAGGCGCCCGATGTACCCGGCGGCGATTGCCCAGGTTATCAGTCGGTTACGTTTTCTCCCAAAAGGGGAAACCGTGACCTGCCGCAACGTCAATTTGAGGCAGCATCTGAAAAGTGAGTCTTACGAGCCAGCTTGAGGAGACCGGGCAAGGGTCGCGCGGCCCGGCGCGACCGCAGCCACGCTCCGAGCGCATCTTCGGCGGATACAACACCACCGACGCCTATGCGATGGCCTTCGACGAGATGTTCGACGCACAGGGCAACGTCCGCGGCCCGTATAAGGGCATTTACGCCGAGCTCGCGCCGTCGGACGTCTCGGATCTCATGGCTAGGTCCGAGGCGCTGGCCCGCGCGTTCATCGACCAGGGCATCACGTTTTCGCTGTCGGGTCAGGAGCGGCCCTTCCCGCTGGACCTGGTGCCGCGGGTGATCTCGGCCGCCGAGTGGAGCCGGCTCGAGCGCGGCATCACCCAGCGGGTCAAAGCCCTCGAGATGTATCTCGACGACATCTACGGCGACCAGGAGATCCTCAACGACGGCGTCATCCCGCGCCGCCTGGTGACGTCCTGCGAGCACTTTCACCGCCAGGCCGTCGGCATCGTCCCGCCCAACGGCGTGCGAATCCACGTCGCCGGCATCGACTTGATCCGCGACGAGAAGGGCAACTTCCGCGTCCTCGAGGACAACCTGCGCTCCCCGTCGGGGGTGTCGTACGTCATGGAGAACCGGCGCACCATGGCGCGGGTTTTTCCGAACCTGTTCGCCACCCACCGCGTGCGTGCCGTCGACGACTACTCGTCGCACCTGCTGCGCGCGCTGCGCAACTCGGCGGCCACCAACGAGGCGGACCCGACGGTCGTCGTGCTGACCCCCGGGGTGTACAACTCGGCGTACTTCGAGCATTCGCTGCTGGCGCGGCAGATGGGCGTCGAGCTGGTCGAGGGCCGCGACCTCTTCTGCCGCGACAACCAGGTGTACATGCGCACCACCGATGGCGAACGCCAAGTCGACGTCATCTATCGGCGCATCGACGACGCCTTCCTCGACCCGCTGCAGTTCCGCGCGGACTCGGTGCTCGGGGTGGCGGGTTTGGTCAACGCGGCCCGCGCCGGCAACGTCGTCATCTCCAGCGCGATCGGCAACGGTGTCGGCGACGACAAGCTGGTCTACACCTACGTGCCCACCATGATCGAGTACTACCTGGGCGAGAAGCCGCTGCTGGCCAATGTGGAGACCTACCGGTGCTGGCTCGACGACGAGCGCGAAGAGGTGCTCGACCGGATCGACGAGTTGGTCCTCAAGCCGGTCGAGGGGTCCGGCGGCTACGGCATCGTGTTCGGACCCGAGGCCACCGAGAAGGAGCTGGCGGCCGTCAGCAAGAAGATTCGCGACGATCCACGAAGCTGGATCGCGCAGCCGATGATGGAGCTGTCGACGGTCCCGACTCAGATCGACGACGAACTGGCGCCCCGCTACGTCGACCTGCGGCCGTTCGCGGTCAACGACGGCGACGACGTGTGGGTGCTGCCGGGTGGGCTGACCCGGGTGGCGCTGGTCGAGGGGTCGCGGGTGGTGAACTCCAGCCAGGGGGGTGGCTCCAAGGACACGTGGGTGCTCGCGCCGCGCGCCGCGGCCGTCGCGCGCGAGCTGGGCGCCGCGGAGGTCGTGCGTTCGCTGCCGACATCCATCTCCGACCCGGCTCCGGACGGCTCACGGGCGCAACAGCCCCTGCAGGCCGAGCAGCCGCAGGACGAGCAGCCGCAGCAACAGCAACAACAACAGCAGCAGCAACGGCAGAAGGCGATCCGCTGATGCTGGCCCGCAACGCCGAGGCGCTCTACTGGATCGGTCGCTACGTCGAGCGCGCCGATGACACGGCGCGCATTCTCGACGTCGCGCTGCACCAACTGCTCGAGGATTCCAGCGTCGATCCCGATCAGGCGTCACGCTTGCTGCTGCGCGTCCTCGGTATCGAACCCCCGGACCACGACCTGGATGTGTGGTCGCTGACCGACCTCGTCGCCTACAGCACCAGCAATCAGGGTGGCTGCTCGATCGTCGACGCGATCACGGCGGCCCGCGAGAACGCGAAGTCGGCGCGCGAGGTGACTTCCAGTGAAATCTGGGAGTGCCTCAACACCACCTACCATGCCCTGCCCGAACGCGAACGGGCCGCCAAACGCCTTGGGCCGCACGAGTTCTTGTCGTTCATCGAGAGTCGCGCGGCGATGTTCGCCGGCCTCGCCGACTCGACACTGTCCCGTGACGACGGATACCGCTTCATGTTGCTTGGCCGAGCAATCGAGCGCGTCGACATGACCGTGCGGTTGTTGTTGTCGCGGGTCGGGGACAGCGCGTCCTCGCCGGCCTGGGTGACGCTATTGCGTTCGGCCGGTGCGCACGACACGTACCTGCGCACCTACCGGGGTGTGCTGGACGCGACTCGGGTGGTCGAGTTCATGTTGCTCGATCGGCTGTTTCCGCGTTCGGTGTTCTATTCGCTCCGGCTGGCCGAGCACAACCTCGACGAGTTGCTGCACAATCCGCAGAGCCGAATCGGCGCCACCGCGGAGGCGCAGCGGCTGCTCGGTCAGGCTCGCAGCGAGTTGGAATTCCTGCAGCCGGGTGTGTTGCTGGAGTCGCTCGAAAGCCGCTTGGCCGGCTTACAGGCGACCTGCCGCGATGTCGGAGAAGCGTTGTCGCTGCAGTACTTCCACGTCACCCCGTGGGTGGCGTGGTCGGATGCGGGCGAGCGGACCAGGCTAACCAGCAGGCAGGGGGACGCCTGATGTGGCGGATGCGGGTGGTGCACACCACGGGGTACGCATACCAGTCGCCGGTGACCGCCTCGTACAACGAAGCCCGGCTGACGCCGCGGTCGGATACCCGGCAGAACGTCATCCTCAACCGTGTCGAAACCATTCCGGCCACGCGGTCCTATCGCTACATCGACTATTGGGGCACCGCCGTGACGGCGTTCGATCTGCATGCGCCGCACGCCGACCTCACCGTGACGTCGTCGTCGGTCATCGAGACCGAAGAGCCGGAGCCGCCCGCGATGGAGGCGGGGTGGGGCGACCTGCGATCCGAGGTGGTGATTGACCGGTTCGACGAATTGCTCCGCCCCACCGCACACGCCCCGGCAAGCAAACGTGTTGCGTCCGTGGGCAAGAAGATCGCGAAAAGCCATAAGCCCCAAGAAGCCGTCGTCGCCGCGGCCAAGTGGGCACACGACGAGCTGGTCTACCTTCCGGGTACCACCGGCGTGCATTCGTCCGGACTCGACGCGCTGAACGAGGGCAAGGGCGTCTGCCAGGACTTCGTGCACCTGTCGCTAATGGCCTTGCGCAGCATGGGAATTCCCGCGCGCTATGTGTCGGGGTATCTGCACCCCAAACGCAACGCCACAGTGGGCGATACGGTCGACGGGCGAAGTCATGCCTGGATTCAAGCCTGGACCGGAAGTTGGTGGAACTACGACCCCACCAACAACACCGAAATCACCGAGCAGTACGTCAGTGTGGGCGTCGGCCGCGACTACACCGATGTCGCCCCGCTCAAAGGGATCTACTCGGGCGAGGGCGCAACCGACCTCGACGTGATCGTGGAGGTCACTCGGCTGGCGTAGGGGTGACCGGATGCAAGACTCGTCAGCGCCGGGCCGTCTGGCCTTGTCGGGCCTCGCGCTGCTGTGCGTCGGGCTGCTGTTCGGCGGAGTGGCAGTAGGCGTGGTGCTGGGCGGCGTGCCGCCGTTGCCCTATGGGGCGATGGGTGCGGTCGTCGCGTACGTCCGGGCAAAGCCGGTCGCGCTGCAAGTGGTTAGCACCGCGGTGTTCGCCTCGTCGGTACCGCTTGCGATGTACGCGGCGATCGCCGCCGCCCGGTTGCGGCAGCTCGGTGTGGCCCGGCCCGCGGCGGCGATCGCGCTGACGGGCGGGACGTTGGCGGCCGGGGCGTTGGGGCTGACGGCGTTGTTGGGCTGGACATTGTCGCGGCCCGAGATAAGTGCGGACGCGGCGCTGGTTCGGGCGATCTACTTCCTGGCGTTTCTGATCGGCGGCCCGGGGCACTTGGTGGCGTTGGGCCTGTTGGTCGCCGGGATGGCGGTGCCGGGTCGCGCGCGGAGATTGCTGCCCGGGCCGCTGGGCTGGACGGGGCTGGTGGTTGCCGCGCTCGCGGAAGTGACGGCGCTGGTGCTGGCGTGTCCGGAACTGGGCGTGATTCTGCCGATCGCGCGCGTCGCGGTTCTGGTCTGGTTGGTGGCGGCCGGCCTGCAGCTCGGGCGAGCGTTGCCGCGACCGCCTAGCTGACTTCGACCCGGTGCAGGTCGTCGCCGAGCTCGATCTGCCCGGCGAACTCGGCGGCCGCTAGCGTCCGCCACTGCTCTTCCTGCCCCGGCACCAGGGCGGGTACGTAGTGCGTCATGACCAGGGTTCCCACCCCCGCTCGGGCCGCGGTCGCCGCCGCTTCCTCGACCGACGAGTGGTAATCGCAGATGTCCTGCAGCCGCTGTTGCGGGATGTTGGAGACGATGTCCTTACGGATTACAGTGTGCACCAAAGCGCCTGCGCCGCTTGCCAATTCGTCCAGGCTTGCGCAGGGGACAGTGTCCCCGGCCAGCACGACCGACGCTGACCCGAACTCGACCCGGAATCCGATGGTCGGAGCCACCGGCCGGTGATCGGTAGGCGCCACTCGGATCGACACGCCGTCACGGTCCCACACCGGACCCTCGGTGTATTCGTGGACGTCGACCGGCGGCGGCGCGTTCAGGTCGGCGTGGTGAGCGATGCGGTAACCGATGTCGTGGTGCAACGCGTTCAGCGTCGCCTCAACGGTTTCCGCGGTGCCGGGAGGTCCGATGATCGGTAGCGGGACGGGCTCCGGGCTGAAGGTGCTGACCCAGCGCGTGATCAGGACGTCGCCGAGGTCGCCGATGTGATCGCTGTGCAGGTGCGTGAGCAGCAGCGCCGATAATCCGCTGGCGCCCACGCCGATCGCCGCCGCGCGTTGCAAGACGCCGCGACCGCAATCGACCAGGAAGACCTGCCCGCCGGCCCGCACCAGGGTCGACGGTCCGGCGCGGTTCGGGTCGGGGATGGGGCTTCCGGTTCCGAGCAGGGTGACCTCGATCATGGCCCTATCCTCGCGGACACCGTCGGCGAACGTGGGTGTTTCGGGGCGCGGACGTGAGGGTAATGGAGAGCATCGGCTCTCGGTCCTCGCGTCGGCTTTCCCGCCGCGCAAGTTGGCCGTAGCCTGGTGTGAAGCAGCTCACAACCGCCTGGGAGGCCTTAATGCGGATAGCGGACGTTTTGCGCAACAAGGGTGCGGCGGTGGTGACGATCAATCCCGAGGCAACCGTCAAGGAGCTGCTCGCCGGCCTCTGCGAGCAGAACATCGGCGCCATGGTCGTGGTTGGTGCCGAAGGTGTCGTCGGGATCGTGTCGGAACGCGATGTCGTGCGCCAACTGCACAAACACGGCGCGAGCGTGTTGTCCCGCCCGGTCTCGAAGATCATGACCTCCACGATCGCCACGTGCACCAAGTCCGACACGGTCGACTCGTTGACCATGCTGATGACCAAGAACCGGGTGCGCCATGTGCCGGTGCTGGAAGGCAAGAAGCTGATCGGCATCGTCAGCATCGGCGACGTCGTGAAGACCCGAATGGAAGAACTGGAGGCCGAGCAGCAGCAGCTGCAGTCCTACATCACGCAGGGCTGACTCGGCGTCGCGCCGAGCGTGTACTCAGCGCGAAAATCTCGTCGTTTTTTCGCAGTGGTTACACGCTCGGCGAGAATTCAGCGCCAGGCGTACTCGGCCCGCAGCCGGGCGGCCACCACGTCGAAGATCTCGCGTTGCAGGATCGCGCCCTCGCGTCGTATCCCTTCCTCGGGCACGTCGAGCACCCGGTCCAGCCGGACCCAGCTCTGTCTGCCCTCGTAATCCCAAGCGCCGGAACCGATCCCAACCCAGTCGGGGTCGGTGGCGTGCCGCTCCTGGCTGGACACCATCAGCCCGAGCAGCACGCTGCGGTCACGGCCCACGACCAGCACCGGCCGGTCCTTGCCGCGGGTGGGATCGTCCTCGTAGACGACCCACGTCCACACGATCTCCCCGGGGTCAGCGCGGCCGTCGAGGTTCGGCGCGTAGACCAGTTTGCGGGCTCGCTGCGCGGTGGGAAAGCTGGTGCTGGTCACCGGACGGCCCGCGGTGATCGCGGCCGGCGGCTGCGGAGCGACGGCGGCGATGACGTTCGCGGTGATCTTCACCGCCTGCTGAAGTTCCCGCAGCACGGCTTGCGAGTTCTGCACTTGCCGGACCAGCCGCGGAGCACGATCGAAGACCAGGTTCTCCGCGAAGCGCTGAAACGTCTTCCACTGCGATTTCCGGGCAGACGCCATATTCGCAGCATAGACGCGCCGATTGTGTCCGGGCCGCGGCGCGTGGATACCCTTGACGCACCACCGAACCGCCAGTCGACCAGGAGATTCCCATCAGCAGTTTCGCCGACAAGACCTTTACGGCACCGGCGCAGATTCGGAATTTCTGCATCATCGCCCACATCGATCACGGCAAGTCCACGCTCGCCGACCGGATGCTTCAGCTCACCGGTGTCGTCGACGAGCGGTCGATGCGTGCCCAGTACCTCGACCGGATGGACATCGAGCGCGAGCGCGGCATCACCATCAAGGCGCAAAACGTGCGGCTGCCGTGGAAAGTGGGAGACGACGACTACGTCCTGCACCTAATAGACACCCCAGGCCACGTCGACTTCACCTACGAGGTGTCCCGTGCGCTGGAGGCCTGCGAGGGCGCGGTGCTGCTGGTCGACGCCGCGCAGGGCATCGAGGCTCAGACCCTGGCCAACCTCTATCTGGCGCTGGATCGCGATCTGCACATCATCCCGGTGCTCAACAAGATCGATCTGCCCGCGGCCGACCCCGATCGCTACGCCGCCGAGATCGCCCACATCATCGGCTGCGAACCCGCCGACGTGTTGCGGGTGTCCGGTAAAACCGGGGAGGGCGTAGCGGACCTGCTCGATCACGTGGTGCGTGAGGTGCCGCCGCCCCAGGGCGACGCCGACGCCCCGACCCGCGCGATGATCTTCGACTCCGTCTATGACATCTATCGCGGCGTGGTCACCTACGTGCGCGTGGTGGACGGCAAGATCACCCCGCGCGAACGCATCGCGATGATGTCCACCGGCGCCACCCACGAGCTGCTGGAGGTCGGCATCGTCTCGCCCGAACCGAAGGCCAGCGAGGGCCTGGGCGTGGGCGAGGTCGGCTACCTGATCACCGGGGTAAAGGACGTGCGGCAGTCCAAGGTCGGTGACACCGTCACCACCGCCCGTCACGGCGCCACCGAAGCGTTGACCGGCTACCGCGAACCCAAGCCGATGGTCTACTCGGGCCTGTATCCGGTCGACGGCTCCGACTACCCGGATCTGCGCGACGCCCTGGACCGGCTGCAACTCAACGACGCCGCCCTGACCTACGAACCGGAGACGTCGGTGGCGCTGGGCTTCGGGTTCCGCTGCGGGTTCCTGGGCCTGCTGCACATGGAGATCACCCGCGAGCGCCTGGAGCGCGAGTTCGACCTGGACCTAATCTCGACGTCGCCGAACGTCGTCTACCGGGTGATCAAAGAGGACGACACCGAGATCGTGGTGACCAACCCGTCGGACTGGCCCGAGGGCAAGGTCCGCACCGTCTACGAGCCCGTGGTCAAGACGACGATCATCGCCCCGAGCGAGTTCATCGGGACGATCATGGAGCTCTGCCAGTCGCGCCGCGGCGAGATGGGCGGCATGGACTACCTGTCACCCGAACGGGTGGAACTGCGCTACACCATGCCGCTCGGGGAGATCATCTTCGACTTCTTCGATTCGCTGAAGTCGCGCACCCGTGGTTACGCCAGCCTCGACTACGAGGAGGCCGGCGAACAGGAGGCGCAACTGGTCAAGGTCGACATCCTGCTGCAGGGCGAGGCCGTCGACGCGTTCAGCGCGATCGTGCACAAGGATTCGGCGTACGGGTACGGCAACAAGATGACCACCAAGCTCAAGGAACTGATCCCGCGCCAGCAGTTCGAGGTGCCGGTGCAGGCGGCGATCGGATCGAAAATCATTGCGCGCGAAAATATTCGAGCGATCCGCAAGGACGTGCTGTCCAAGTGCTACGGCGGTGACATCACCCGCAAGCGCAAACTTCTGGAAAAGCAGAAGGAAGGCAAGAAGCGGATGAAAACCATCGGGCGGGTCGAGGTGCCGCAGGAAGCGTTTGTGGCCGCATTGTCCACCGATGCCGCGGGGGACAAGGCAAAGAAGTGACAAATCGGTGGTGCTCGTTGACCGCCGCGTTATCGGTGGCAATGATCGCCGCCACTGCGTGTACCCAAACCGCCGGCGGCACAGCACAACCGGCGCCGAACCTGAAGCCGCGCCCACTGACGGGTTCAGCAATCACGCAGGTCCTTCTCGACGACGCCGCGCTGACGGGGATTCTCAACCAATCCTTCGAACGCGACACTGGCGTGTCGGCGTGGTCCGGGGGCCCCGAAAAGTTGCGCCATCCTTTCGACTCGGCCACGCCCGCCGACTGCCTCGGTGTCGCGGTATTGCTCGACCAAAGGGCCTACCAATCCTCTAGCGTCAAAGACGTTGCTGGCGCGTCGTGGCGGCACACAGGCGAGGCAGCCAAGGTGCAGGGCGTAATCGAGGGAGTAACGACACTGCCCACGGCCGCCGACGCCGCCGCGCTCTTCACGAAGTTCTCGGCGCAATGGAGCCGCTGCGATGGCACGACGCTGAGCCTGCCGGCCGGCGAAATCGGCTTCACCGACAAGATCGCTGACGTTCGTGTCGCCAATTCCGTTCTTGCCGCGACTGTTTCGATCTATTCGAGTTACTCCGAGTTACTCGGCGGACCGATGCCCGACGCGCGGGCCATCGGTGTCCGGGGGAATTGCCTCGTCGAGGTCGATGTCATGTTCTCCAGCGGCCATCACCCATCCGACCAGGGGTCCGGCGACATCAACACCAGCGCCGTCAACATCGCACACGCGATGATGGACAAGGTCAGCGGGCTGAGCTGAACGCTTAGGTTGGCGCGTTGGCGGGCTGGCACGTCCGTCACTGGGTAGTTCTTTCCAGCTCGTGCTCGAGTATTTGGCCGATCGCGGCAATCGGCTCCGGCAAGTCCATGTCGGAATGCTGGCTTTCGATCTTGTGGGCGGACACATGCCCTTTCAGGTACGGTGCCCATGCCGCGAGATATTCCTCCGGTGGTCTTGGCTCGTTGACAGTCGGTATGAACAGTACTGAGCGGCCGTCGTAGCTCGGCGACACGAAGTCGTTGAGCATTTCGACACTATTTTTGGTCAAGGCGATGACGACGTTCGCCAGCGATTCGTATTCAGGGTCGTCGATCGAAACACCGTAGCGATCGTTCGCCCATGCGTTGATCAGGCTGCGCGTATCGCTTTCGGAGAAGTCTGACAGCAATAGCGGGTCGTCCTCATACCTGGGAACGCTGGCGATCAGCCCCAACAGTGCGACCTCGTGTTCGCGGCGTTGGAGCTCTGCCGCCATCGCCTGAGCCACGACGCCGCCGAAGGACCAACCCAGCAGAATGAAGGGCCCTTCCGGCTGCACGGCCAGTATTTGCTCGATGTAGTCGTTTGCCATGGCGGGTATCGACGCGGCGAACGGCGTCGTGCCGTCGAGACCCCGCGCCTGCAACCCGTAGATGGGTCGGTCACGAAGATGCTCCGCCAGCCCGCGGTAACCCCACGCCATTCCGCCCGCCGGGTGGATGCACCACACAGGCGGCTTGGTTCCGCCCACTCGCAGAGGTAAGACGGTCGCGAACGCATCCACGAACTCAGAAACGGGTTCTCGGGCAATCCATTCGGCGAGTTGGGCGATGGTGGGGGCGTCGAAGATTGCCCGGATTGGGACTTCGATTCCGAGTTCGGTACGGATGTGCGCGACTAGCCGGATCGCCGAGAGGGAGTGTCCGCCCAGGGCGAAAAACCCGTCGTCGATTCCCACCCTGCTCGCCCCGAGCACTTCGGCGAACAGCGCGGCCAGCACTCTTTCGAGTGGATCGCGCGGCGCTCGGTAGGCCACGTCGCTGACGAGCTGCGGGGCCGGCAGCGCCTCTCGGTCAAGTTTGCCGTGCGCCGTCAACGGCAGGGCCTCGAGGGCTATGACCGCCGCCGGCACCATGAACTCTGGCAGCCGTGTCGCCGCATATCGTCGGATGTCGGCCGCCAGTGCGGCGGAGGTGGTCGCGTCGCTCGCGGCGGTTGGTGGTTTGGGCACGACATAGCCCACCAATTGCTTGTCGTCGATGTCGCCGGCGGCATTGGCGGCGCTGCGGGCGACGACCACCGAGTGGGCTACCCGGGGGTGGGCGGTCAGGACGGCCTCGACCTCGCCGGGTTCCACCCGAAATCCGCGGATCTTGACCTGCTGATCGGCCCTGCCCACAAACTCCAGTGAGCCCTGCGCGGTCCATCGCCCGACATCTCCGGTGCGATACATACGTATGCCCGGCGCTCCCGCGCCGATGAACGGACACGCCACAAACCGCGTGGCGGTCAACGCCGCGCGACCCCGATATCCCCGAGCGACTCCCGCGCCGGCGACATACAACTCACCTGGCACTCCCACGGGCGCCGGACACAATCCCGCATCAAGCACGAACACCCGCATGTTGCCCAATGGCGCACCGATCGGCACCGATGCGCCGTCGAATCCGTTCGCCCGGGGAATGGCGTATGTCGCTGCGCAGACTGTGATTTCGGTGGGTCCGTAGGCGTTGATCATCGCCAACTCCGGATGCCCATTCCGCAACTTGTTGACCGCCGCCGGCGAAAGCGCAGCGCCGCCAGTTTCGAGCAGCTTTAGCTGGTCCAGACAGTCCGGATCTTCCTCTGCCAGTTGGTGAAAAAGCGCCGTGGGCACGAACATCGACGTCACGCCACGATCGGCGATGAGCTGGCGGAGCGCGGCCACATCCGGTTGGCGCGTCAACACCACCAGGACTCCACCCTGGAGCAGGGCTGGCCAGATTTCACACGCCGAACTGTCGAACCCTGGCGACATGATCATCGACATCCGGGCCCTTGCACGTTCTGCCGGCCAGTGGTGCCACGCCATATTGATCAGACCGTGGTGGGTGATGGCGACGGCTTTGGGGCGTCCGGTTGATCCTGAGGTGTACATGATGTAGGCGAGGTTGTCCGGTGTGGGCGGGTGGGGGGGGGGGGGGGTTGTGGTTG
>NZ_MBEM01000137.1:0-81919 GCF_001954045.1 Mycobacterium sp. SP-6446
TGATGCGCGACTATCCCTACCTGACCGCCTTCTTGCGGGCGATGCGAGCCCAGGGCAACGCACAGGTGCGGCGCGGCGGCCCAAAATACCCGGGTTCCAAGGCCTTACGCGACATCGTCACCGGGATCATCGAGGATGCCCGGGCGCATGGGATGCTCGCCCCCGACATCGGCACGGCGGCTACGGCGGAGACCATCTGCGCGCTGGCGCGTGGTCTGTCGGAGCAAGCGGGCACTTTGTCGCCGACGGACTATGACGACACGGTGGACTCGGCGAAAAAATTAATCAGGGGAACGCTTTTCAAGCGCTGATGCGGGCGCGCTTACCGCGCGAAGCGGGCACGGCCGCAAGCGAATCGCCCAGGGTCCACACGGCAACTCCGATCAGCACAAGATCCTTGAGCAGAAATTGGCCGGGTAGCGCCGACAGGACGGGAAGGCCGGCGGCGTGGTGCGCGACCACGCCCGGGGTGGTGAACAAAAAGCTCAGCGTTCCCAAGAACAGCACCACCGCCAGCGTGCTGCCGGCCGCCGAGGCCCGCGGCGATAGCGGCCGCAGCGCAATGAGAAGCGCGGCAACGATTTCCATCGTCCCCAGGCTCCGTGCGACGGCGGTGGCGCTGAGGACGTCGTAGATCCAGCTCATCAGCGGGCTGTGCTCGATCAGCACCCGGGATTCCATCTTCACGTACTTTCCGAACCCGATCCAGGTCAAGACCACTACCAGCCCGTAACGGCTGATGAGCTGTCCCCAGCTGGTCAGCGATTGCGCCACCGGGCGAGATGTTGCGCCAAGGATCGGGCTGTTGTCGGTCATCGAGGAGCGTCCTTCCGGGCATAAATGCTGAGAGCAATTGTTCCTAGAGGACACGATTGGCGACACGATTGGGTTCAGTGACCCAATCGGTCGAGATGAGTTGCAGCCCGGAGATCCGGCCTGGCCTATCCGGCGTAGCGGTCGCGCAGGTTGGCCAGCGTCTTCTCTATACCCGTCGCATTGGCCTTCCGGAAACCCATCCGTTCGTAGTACTTCAGCTTGTTCTTGAGCGCACCGGCGTCGCGATAGTCGAACGTCTCGGTGACCCGGGTCAGGGTCGGCGAAAGCGCCTCGAATTCCCAGCGCCAGCGGTGCCCGAGCGGGTGCCGCCATTCGACCACTTCGTTGGGCTTGAGTTCGGTGATCGTGCTGGTGATGCGGTAGGGCAGGCCGTACATCCTCATCTTCGTCGAAAACTTCGATCCCTCAACGAGTTGCGGCGGCACTTCGATGTTGTCGCGCACCGTGCCCGAGCCGTCCAGCTCGGGGTGGCGCCGGGGATCGGCGGCGAGCGCGTACAGGTCGGCGGCCGGCGCGGCGACTTCGACTCTGCGGCTCACCTGTCGGGGTCCCCGGTCGACGATCGTGACGGTCATGACGTCCTCCTTCCGGCTGTCCGGCAGCGCCAGGTCGAGGCTACGCTTCGGACCGATGAGCCAGTCACTCTCGGGGAAAGTCGCGCTGATCACCGGCGCCGCACGCGGACAAGGCCGGGCACACGCGGTGCGACTCAGCGCCGAAGGCGCCGACGTCATCGCGCTCGATATCGCCGGACCCTTACCCCCCAGCGTTCCCTACGATTCGGCGACCCCCGATGATCTGGCCGAAACGGCCCGGCTGGTAACCGCCAACGGCCCGCGCGTCATCACCGCGGCCGTCGACATCCGCGACGTCGACGCGCTCACCGCCGCCGTCGACAACGCGGTCGGTGAGCTCGGCCGGCTCGATATTGTTGTCGCCAACGCCGGCATCTGCAGCCCGGCGCCCTGGGATCACATCACCCCCGCCGCCTTCCGCGACACCATCGACACGAACGTGACCGGTACGTGGAACACGGTGATGGCGAGCGCTCGTCACATCATCGACGGAGGCCGCGGCGGCTCGATCGTCCTCATCGGCTCGGCCGCCGGCATCAAAATGGAGCCGTTCATGGTGCATTACGTGGTGAGCAAGCACGCCGTCACCGGGATGGCGCGCGCCTTTGCCGCCGAGCTCGGCCGCCACGGCATCCGCGTCAACAGCGTGCATCCCGGGGCCGTCGCCACACCCATGGGCGGCGGCCGGATGCGCGACGCAATCCGATCCGCCGCCGACACCTATCCGTACCTGCGGGGCCTGAACAGGCCACTGTTGCCCGAAGGCACCGCCCAGCCCGAGGACATCGCCGACGCCGTCGCCTGGTTGGCGTCCGACCAATCCAGATTCGTCACCGGCACCCAGGTGTCGGTCGACATGGGCGTTTCCTACTGCTAAATCCTCGCCGGGCACAATCGTGGTGACCTCAGTGAGTGTCGCCGACCGACGCACTATTGGGCGCCGCGCGCCGGCCCTAACGGGAATACCGCGTTGCATCTGAGGTTGTACCCCTATGGGGTATATGCGGAAGGAGCTTCATGACCACCAGCGAATACCGGCTGACCGGGCGCCACGGCGGGCAGGCGCGCATTATCGAGCTGGAAATCGCGGGAATGACCTGCGCCTCGTGCGCCATGCGCATCGAAAAGAAACTGAACACTCTCGACGGCGTCACCGCGTCGGTCAACTACGCGACGGAGAAGGCCACCATCACCGTGCCCGCCGGGTTCGACCCGCGGTCGCTGATCGCCGAGGTCGAGAAGACGGGCTACCGCGCAGCCCTGCCGCCACCGCACGACGAACCCGCGACGAAGTCGAGGGGTGACGACGCCGAGCTGGCCTCGCTTCGCACCCGCCTGATCGCCGCAACCGTGCTCGCCACCCCGGTGATCGCCATGGCGATGATCCCGGCGTTGGAGTTCCGCTACTGGCAATGGGCATCACTGGCGCTGGCCGCGCCCGTCGTCGTCTGGGCGGGCCGGCCGTTCCACGCGGCCGCATGGGCCAACCTCAAACACGGGGTCGCCACGATGGACACCCTCGTGTCGATCGGGACCCTGTCAGCGTTCGTTTGGTCGCTGTATGCGCTGTTCCTGGGTGCCGCGGGGGAACCGGGCATGCGCCACAGCTTCGAATTGACCGTCAGCCGTGGCGACGCCGCCGGCAACATCTATCTCGAAGTCGCCGCGGGCGTGACGTTGTTCGTGCTGGCCGGCCGCTACTTCGAAAAGCGCTCCAAGCGGCGCGCGGGGGCGGCGCTGCGCGCCCTGCTGGAGCTCGGCGCCAAGGACGTCGCGGTGCTGCGCGACGGGTCCGAGAGTCGCATCCCCGTCGACCAACTCGTCGTCGGCGACGTGTTCGTGGTGCGGCCCGGCGAGAAGATCGCCACGGACGGGATCGTCGTCTCGGGCTCCTCGGCCGTGGACGCCTCGATGCTCACCGGCGAGTCCGTCCCCGTCGAGGTCGGACCCGGCGACACCGTCACCGGCGCCACCGTGAACGCCGGCGGCCGCCTTGCCGTGCGCGCCACCCGGGTCGGCGACGACACCCAGCTCGCGCAAATGGCCCGGCTCGTCGAGGCGGCCCAATCGGGCAAGGCCGAGGTCCAGCGGCTCGCCGACCGGATCTCCGGCGTGTTCGTCCCGATCGTCATCGCTATCGCCGTGGCCACCCTCGCGGGTTGGCTTGGCGCCGGATTCCCGCTGAGTGCGGCATTGACGGCCGCCGTCGCGGTGCTCATCATCGCCTGCCCGTGCGCGCTCGGGCTGGCGACACCGACCGCGCTGCTGGTCGGAACCGGTCGCGCCGCGCAATTCGGCGTCCTGATCAAAGGACCCGAAATGCTGGAATCCACCCGCAGGGTCGACACGATCGTGCTCGACAAGACCGGCACCGTGACCGCCGGCAAGATGACGCTCGTCGACGTGATCACCGGACCACACACCGACCGCCGGACGTTGTTGGCCTACGCCGGCGCCCTGGAAGACGCCTCCGAGCACCCCATCGCACGGGCGATCGCCGACGCGGCGAAGGGGGAACTCGGCACGCTCCCGGCAGCCGAAGACTTCGCGGGCGTAAAGGGCAAAGGCGTCCGGGGAGTGGTCGACGGCCACGAGGTCGTGGTCGGGCGGGAGGGCCTGCTGGCCGATCGAGCACAGCACCTCGACGCGACGTTGTCGGCGGCGAAGGCCCACGCCGAGGCCCAGGGCAAGACCGCCGTCGCGGTCGGCTGGGACCGCCACGCCCGCGGCATCCTGGTGGTCGCCGACACCGTCAAACCGACCAGCGCCGAAGCCGTCCGGCAGTTCAAACGCCTCGGGCTGACGCCGGTGCTGCTGACCGGCGACAACCAGACGGTCGCCGAGCGCATCGCCGATGAGGTCGGCATTACCCACGTCATCGCCGACACGATGCCCGCCGACAAGGTCGCCGCCGTCAAGCGTCTGCAATCCGAGGGCAGGGTCGTCGCGATGGTCGGCGACGGAGTGAACGACGCCGCCGCGCTGGCCGCCGCCGATCTGGGGCTGGCGATGGGCACCGGCACGGATGTGGCGATCGAGGCCGCCGACCTCACGCTGGTGCGCGGGGACCTGCGCGTTGCCGCGGACGCGATCCGGCTCTCCCGCCGGACGCTGGCCACGATCAAGACCAACCTGTGGTGGGCCTTCGGCTACAACGTCGCCGCGATCCCGCTGGCCGCGCTCGGACTGCTCAATCCGATGTTCGCCGGCGCCGCGATGGCGTTCTCCAGCGTCTTCGTCGTCGGCAACAGCCTGCGGCTGCGCGGCTTCGCTACCACGATCGACGACGTCGATATGGGATAGTTGGTGTCCTCAACCTCCGGATCTAGCGAAGGTCGCGACTGTTGAGTCACTTCTTCGGACAGCTCTCGTTGCTGCGCGGCTGGTTCCCGGTCGCGGTGCAGGCGATCGCGCTGCTCGTGGCCGTCACCGCCATCGGAGTGCGCAGGCGGCGCTGGCGCAGCTGGGCATTGCCGGTGGCGCTGGGCGTCGCGGGCGCGGCGACGGCGCTGTCGTACTGGTACATCACGTCGCTGGGGGTGGCCGGCGACCCCGCGCCCGTGTCGCTGTGGCTGTGGCTGGCCATGAGCGGACTCGCGCTGGCGGTGCTTCTGCTGGGCTGGCCCGGGGCCCGGTGGTGGCGGCGCGTGCTGGCGCTGCTGGCCGTTCCGCTGTGCGTGTTGTGCGCGGCCCTGGCTGTCAACGGGTGGGTGGGTTACTTCCCCACCGTGCTCGCCGCATGGAATCAACTCACCTCGGGACCGCTGCCCGATCAGATCGACCGGCTCCGGGTGACCGAGATGCAGGTGGCGGGAACCAAGCCCGCCAAAGGCGTTGTCGTGCCGGTGAATATCAGCGCCGACGCGTCGCACTTCCCCCATCGCGAGGAACTGGTGTATCTGCCCCCGGCATGGTTCAACAGCAACCCGCCGCCGCGGCTGCCGACGGTGATGATGGTCAGTTCGGCCTTCAACACGCCCGCCGACTGGCTGCGTCCGGGCGGCGCCTTCACCACCATCGACGACTTCGCCGCGCGCCATCACGGATTCGCCCCGGTGCTGGTGTTCGTCGATCCCACCGGTTCTTTCGACAACGACACCGAGTGCGTCAACGGCACCCGCGGCAACGCCGCCGACCATCTGACAAAGGACGTCGTGCCGTTCATGGTCTCGAACTTCGGCGTCAGCGCCGACCGCGCCAATTGGGGCGTCGCCGGGTGGTCGATGGGCGGGACCTGCGCGGTGGACTTGACCGTCATGCATCCGGACATTTTCAGCGCGTTTGTGGATATCGCCGGCGACCGCGGTCCCAGCATTGGCAGCAAGGACCTCACGGTCGCCAAGCTGTTCGGCGGCAACACCGCCGCCTGGGCCGCGTACGACCCCATCACCGTCATGAACAAACACGGGCACTACACCGGGGTGTCGGGGTGGTTCGACATCCCGTCGTCCTCGGATGCGCAAAACATGGCCGAGGCGACCAATCCCGCGCTCGCCACCGCCCGCACCGACCCGTCCGCCAACCCCGAAGGCCAGGACGCCGCCGCCAAAGCGCTGTGCGACGCCGCCTCCGGCCACGGCATCAGCTGCGCGGTGGTCACACAACCGGGCAGGCATGACTGGCCGTTTGCCGCGCAAGCGTTCGCCGCGGCGCTGCCCTGGCTGGCCTCGACGCTGGGCACCCCCGGCGTCGAGCCCGTGCAGCTACCACAACGGGGCGGCGGCGAGCCGCATTAGTCCACGCTGCGGGCCCGCGACCCCCTCCGCCGGCAATTCACAGCTGACTCTCCCGTACCGGATCCGACATATTGGCGCTGGCAGTGGTACGGTTCGCTGCTGTGGTGGCTGCGCAGTTCGGCAAGACGGGCGTCTCGCGCGTCCGCGTGCCCGCCACAATCGACCTGCAGAGAATCGGGTCGGGTTACCAACCTCGAAAGCTGCGCGGCCGGGTTTGTGAGACCGTGCCATGTTTGAGATGAATCGCCGTCGTTTTCTGGGTTCGCTCGCCGCGGCGACCGTAGCCGGCGTGGGCGCGGCCCGTCTGGTGGTCGATCCCCAGCCGCGAACATTTGCTCAGGCGCCCGCAGCGTCCGTGGCGACGTCGGGCCCGACCGCCCCGGCGGCCCTGTTGCCGCCCCCGCCACCGAGCGCTCGCATTCCGCTGCCCGGTGGCGGAGCGCTGATGAAGCTTCCCGGCGAGGGCGACTTGCTGGCGCTGACGCTGGACGACGGGGTCAGCAGCGAAGTGGTCCGCGCCTACACGCAGCTTGCCAAGGACACCGGCGCACGAATGACCTTTTTCGTCAACGGCGTGTACGACTCGTGGACCGAGAACCTGAAGATGCTGCGGCCGCTGGTTGATTCGGGGCAGATACAGCTCGGCAACCACACCTGGTCGCATCCGGATTTGACGACGCTGAACCAAGGCCAGATCGCGGAACAGATCACACGCAACGACGAGTTCCTGAAGAAGACCTACGGGGTCGGCGCGAAACCGTACTATCGGCCGCCCTATGCGAAGCGCAACGCCGCCGTCGACGCCGTGGCCGCCGAGCTCGGCTACACCGTTCCGACCTTATGGTCGGGTTCGTTGTCGGATTCCACGCTGATCACCGAGGAATACATCCTGAAGATGGCCGACGAGTACTTCACGCCGCAGTCCATCGTCATCGGTCACCTCAACCACTTGCCGGTCACTCACGTCTATCCGCAGTTGATCGACATCATCCGCGATCGAAACCTGCGCACCGTCACCCTCAACGACGTTTTCCTCAGGACTCCGTAGCGGACAGCAACGTCAGCAACGTCTCACGGAATTCCGCCAGCCGGCGCTCACCCAACACCTGTTGCCATCGTTTCTCGAGTTCGATTGCGCTGGAACGCATCACACGCAGCGCTTGCCGACCGCGCGGTGTCAGCTCGATGATTCGGGCCCGCGCGTCGACCGGATCGGGAACTCGACTGACGTAGCCATGTCGCTCCAGCCCGGCTACTGCCTGGGCCACCGCCTGCCGGCTCACCCTGAGTCGCTCCGCGAGATCCGAGGCATGCAGTCCGCCGGCCGCAAGCGGCACGAGTGCGACCGATTGCGCCGGGCGGATCCCGTCGAGTCCCGCTGCAGCGAACGCCGCTCGCAAGCGGGGCGCCCCGGACGCCGTCACCAGGTTCACCAGTGCCGGCACGGTCGGCTCCCACTGGGAACCCGCAGCGCGTCGCATGGTCCTAGAGTCTGCCACCCGCATGAGATTGACAAGTTGCTTGTCAAATTCCGGTTCGGCTGACACGATGGGGCCATGCGATCTCGATGCGTTCGGGTACTGGGCGGGTGTCTCCTTCCGGCGTTGGTCATCGCGCTCGGCGGCTGCCTCGGTGGCGGGCACGCGTCGGGAACGCCGGGCGCACAGTCGATCCCGTTGGGACAGTCCACTCAAACCATCCAGTCGGGCGGGTTGAGCAGAACCTTTCACCTGTACCGGCCGCAGGGGTTGTCCGACGGCGTACCGCTAGTCGTCATGCTGCACGGCGGCTTCGGCAGCGGCGCGCAGGCCGAGCGCTCCTATCACTGGGACGGCGAGGCGGACAACGGGCGTTTCCTGGTTGCCTACCCCGACGGCCTCAACCGCGCTTGGAACGCCGGAACGTGTTGTGGCGAACCCGGACGCGACAATGTCGACGATGTCGCATTCATCGGCGCCATGGTCAGAGCGATCGAGCAGCAGATCCCCGTCGATCGCGCACGCGTCTATGTCACGGGCATGTCGAACGGGGCCATGATGGCCCTGCGACTGGGCTGCCAGACCGACACCTTCGCCGCGATCGCGCCCGTCGCCGGCACACTGCTGACGGACTGCTCGCGAGCGCGGCCGTCGTCCGTCCTCCAGATCCACGGCACCGCCGACGACCGGGTCCCCTACAACGGTGGACCCGGGAAAGCGTTCGCGGCCAACGGGAATCCGCGCGTCGACGGCCCCTCCGCGGAATTGGTCAACGCGACCTGGCGTTCCATCGACTCGTGCGGACCGCCGAATTCCAGCACCGCCGGAAGCGTGACGACGCAGACCGCCGGCTGCCCCGACGGGCGCACCGTCGAGCTGATCTCGGTCGCGGGCGCGGGTCACCAGTGGCCGGGCGGCGAGCCGAGCCCGCTGGCGGAAAGGGTGGCGGGCCTCCCGGCGCCGTCGACGGCGCTCGACGCCACCGACACCATCTGGCAATTCTTTGCCCAGAGCCATCGCTGACGACCGATCTCTAAAAAGTTAGAGAAATGCTCTTCCCCCGGGGCCGCTGCGTTGTTACCGTTTCGTGATGCGTCGGGTAGGGGGAGTCCTCGCTGTCCTGCTGGTGATCGGTTTTGCATTTGTCAGCCCCGGACTCGCACGGGCCGACGGCGACGAACCGCAGTACGCGGAGTTCTACACCCCACCGGATCCCCTGCCGCCGGGCCAGCCGGGTGACCTGATCCGCACCGAGCCGTCGCGGCTGGTGCTGGAGCCGTCGGGTCAACTGGGCGCGATCATGGCCACTGGCACGCGAATCATGTACCGCAGCAAAGACACCCACGGCAATCCGATTGCGGTCACGGGTACCTACTTCGAGCCGTATAACGACTGGCCGGGCGGCGGCCCGCGGCCGTTGATCAGCTACGCGCCCGGCACGCAGGGCCAGGGCAACCAGTGCGCGCCGTCGCGAATGTTCAACCAGGGCATCCACTATTCGGGTGGCTGGGACATCATGTTCAACTACGAGGAGCTGTTCGTCGCCACGATGGTCGCCCGCGGCTTCGCGATCGTGATGACCGACTACGAGGGCTTGGGCACCCCCTCGATGCACACCTACGTGGGCCGGGTGGCCGAGGGGCAGGCCGTGCTCGACGCCGCGCGGGCAGCGATGCGCCTGCCGGGAACGTCACTGGATCCGCATGGGCCCGTGGCCTTTTGGGGCTATTCGCAGGGCGGCGGTGCGGTCGCGTCGGCGGCCGAACTGGCGCCGTCCTATGCCCCGGAGCTCCATATCGTGGGCACCTACGCCGGCGCCCCGGTGGCCGACCTCAAGGAACTGCTGCCCTACGCCGACGGCAGTGCCCTGGTCGGCGTGGTGGGCTACGCAATCAACGGCGCGATCGCCACCTACCCCGAGAATGCCGACGCGATCCGCTCCAAGCTCACGCCGCGAGGTTTGGCCATGCTCGAATCGGCCTCACGCCAATGCGTCGGACAAACGATCCTCGATTTCATGTTTCGCCACCTGCAGCCCTACTTCAACGACAACGTCTGGAAGGTCATCAACGAGGAGCCGTTCAGCAGCATGTTGGATGAGCAGCACGTCGGACGGTACAAGCCCAACGCGCCGGTGTTGATCAACAGCAACCGCTACGACCCGTTGGTGCCGTGGACCGCGGCCAACCAGCTTGGCCGCGACTGGTGCGCTCAGGGTGCCGACGTGGAATTTCGCACCAACGAGGAACCGCCGTTCCTCAACAAGCTCGTCGTCAACCATGCCCTGCCAATGCTCGTCGATGGTGAACCGGCGATGCAGTGGATCGCGGCGCGCTTCAACGGAGAACCCACCGCGCCCAACTGCGGCCAGTTCTAGACTGGTCGCATTGCTGCACGTAGAAAGCACAACGCGCCCGAACGGCGCCGTCAGCTCACCGACGCCGCGATAGAGCTACTCGGCACCGACGGGGTTCACGGCGTCAGCCACCCCAAGGTCGACGAACGCGCCGGGGTGCCCGACGGCACCACATCGTTCTACTTCCGGACCCGAAAAGCGTTGCTGCACGCGGTCGCAACTCGGCTCAACGAACTCGACGTCGCCGATCTGTCGTTGCTGACCGAACTCGCGGGCGACCGGCCGACCGAATTCGCCGGCACGGCGGGCCTGGCCCGCATCGTCATGTATGTCGCCACCGAGCCCTGGCTCACCCGCGCCAAGGCGCGCTACGAGATCGTATTGCTGGCCAGCCGTGATCCCGAACTGGCGGCCACCCTCAACGAGTCCGCGGAGGGGCTCTACGCGCTGGCGCGCGACGTTGTCGCCCAATGGCACCCGGCCGATAGCGTCCCGGATCCCGCACTGGTCGAGGATCAGGCCATAGCCACCATGACGTTCATCAACGGGGTGATGATGACGTTCGTTGCGGGCCGCCCGGCGGTCGAAGGTCCTGAACACCTCGACCGGCTCATCCAGGGAGTCATCGCGGGAGTCGCGCACGTTCGCCGCGACTGACCGTCAACGCTCGTCCAGCATGGCGTCGATGAGCCGGTGCAGCACCTGCCCGGTTTCCCGCCGCGCGCGTTTCGGGTCGTCGGCGGTGGCGATGACCATGGCGGCCTCGTCGAGCGCGCCGATCAGGATGTGGGCCAACGGCCGCATCGGTTGCTTGGCCAGCTGCCCGGCCCGGACGGCCTCGGTGAGCAGCTGCTCGGTCATGCCCAGGCTGTACCGCTGGGCGACGTCGCGAAAGGCCGGCCAGCCCAGCACGCTCGGCGCGTCGAGCAGGATCAGCTGGCGCACCTCGGGATCACCGGAGACGTCGAGCCAGGCGTCGACCGCGGCCCGGATCGCGTCGGCGGGCGTCGCCGCCCCCGACTCGGCGACCAGCGTGGCCATCCGGGCCATCACATCCTGCTCCACGGCCTCGACGACCTCGCCGAAAAGCGCTGCCTTGTCCGCGAATTGGTGGTACATCGCGCCCCGGGTGACGCCAGCCGCCGCGGCGATCTCCGGCGTCCCCACCTCCGCGTAACCGCGCCGGCCCCACAGCTTGCGGGCGGCCGAGATCAGCGCGTCGCGGGTCGCCGCGGAGCGCTCCTCCTGAGTGCGTCTCTTGATTTCCATACAGCCTGTTGGTAACTTACGAACAGACAGCCTGTTTGTAAGTATACCGTTCGAGGTAGGAGTTATCCATGTCGACGATCGACATTAGTGCGGGAACCATCCACTACGAAGCAACCGGACCCGAGAATGGCCGGCCCGTCGTGTTCGTGCACGGGTACATGATGGGCGGCGATTTGTGGCGCCGGGTCGGCGAAAGATTGGGTGATCGCGGCCTGCGCTGCATCGCCCCCACCTGGCCGCTGGGCGCGCATCCCGAGCCCCTGCGCCCCGGGGCCGATCGGACGATCAACGGCGTCGCCCGCATCGTCGCCGAGGTGCTGGCCGCCCTCGAACTCGAGGACGTGGTGCTGGTCGGCAACGACACGGGCGGCGTCGTCACCCAACTCGTCGCCGTGCACCACCCCGAGCGGCTCGGAGCGCTGGTGCTCACCAGTTGCGATGCGTTCGAACACTTTCCGCCGCCGATCCTCAAGCCGGTGATCCTGGCCGCCAAGTCCAAGGCGACGTTTAAGACCGTGGCCCAGGCCATGCGCGTGCCGGCGGCACGCAAGCGCGCGTTCCACGGCCTTGCGCACCGCAACATCGACGAGCTGACGGAGGCGTGGGTGCGCCCGGGGCTATCCGACCCGGCCATCGCCGAGGACCTGCGTCAGCTCACCCTGTCGTTGCGTACGGAGGTCACCACCGGGGTGGCCGCGCGGCTGCACGAGTTCGACAAGCCCGCGCTGATCGCCTGGTCGGCCGATGACATGTTCTTCGAGCTCGGCGACGGCGAACGACTGGCGGCGACCATTCCCAACGCGCGGCTCGAGGTGATCGAGGGCGCGCGGACGTTCTCGATGGTGGACCAGCCGGATCGGCTGGCCGACCTGCTGTCGTCGATCGCGGTGCGCGCCTAGCGGGCCGGCGCGCGTCGGCTAGCGTCTTCGCTATGCCAGACGCGACAGCACCACTGCACGGCCGGCGGATCCTGGTGACCGGTGGGGCTACCGGCATCGGTGCGGCCGCCGTCGGAGTCCTCACCGAGGCGGGGGCCGAGGTCGTCGCCACGTACCACCAAACTCCGCCGCCGGAAGGCCTCGCGGCCGCGTGGCTGCAGTGCGATGTGCGTGACGCCGGCGCCGTTTCGGCGATGGTGCAACAAGCCGTCGACCGCCTCGGCGGGCTCGACGTCCTGGTGAACGCGGCGGGTCTGTGGCAGGCCGGGGTGCCGGGATACATCGGCGGCGACGAGATCTCGTTCCTGTTGGACACCAACGTGAAGGCGACCATCCTCACCAACCAGGCCGTGTACGCGGTGATGAGGGACCAAGATCCCAAGGGCGGCCGGATCATCAACTTCGGATCCTCCGAAGCCGTTATGGGCAGCCCGATCTCGGCGGTCTACGCCGCGACCAAGGGCGCGGTGCAGGCCTGGACGCGATCGGCCGCCAAAGCCTGGGGCGCCGACAAGGTCACCGTCAACGCTTTGGCGCCGGCCGTGCAGACGCCCGGCTCGGACCGTTTCCGGGATTTCCTCGGCCCGGACGCGAGCGCCCTCATCGATCAGCAGATGCAGATGATGATTCCGGTCGGCGGGGCGCTGGGGGATCCGGCGCGCGACGTCGGGCCGATGCTGGTCTTTCTGGCCGGTCCCGGTTCCGGCTTCATCACGGGCCAACTACTGGCGGTGGACGGCGGGCTGATGATGGTGGGCGGCTAAGCGCGATGGCCGATGACACGATGCAAGCGCTGCTGCGCAAGCGCCTGTCGGACTCGGCGGTCGCGGTGAAACACGGTGATTTGCAATGGAGTTGGAGCGAGTACCTCAGCAAGTCCGCGGCCCGGGCCGCGGCGCTGCTCGGCGCCGCCGATCCGCAACGGCCGATGCACATCGGCGCCCTGCTGGGCAACACGCCCGAGATGCTGGCGCAGATGGCGGCGGCCGGTCTCGGGGGGTACGTGCTGTGCGGTCTGAACACGACGCGGCGCGGCGCGGCGCTGGCGGCGGACATCCGGCGCGCGGACTGCCAATTCGTTGTGACCGACGCCGAGCACCTTCCGTTGCTCGACGGTTTGGACCTCGAGGGAACGCGCATCTTCGATAGCTCGACGCCGCAGTGGGAGGAATTCGTCGGCGGCGCCGGGGAGTTGGTGCCCCATCGAAACGTCACCGCGATGGACCCATTCATGATGATCTTCACGTCGGGAACCAGCGGAAATCCCAAGGCCGTGCCGGTATCACACCTGATGGCCGCGGTAGCCGGCGTCGGCCTGACATACCGTTTCGCCCTGACCGAGCGGGACACGTGCTACGTGTCCATGCCGCTGTTTCACTCCAATGCGGTCGTCGCCGGGTGGGCGCCCGGGGTAGCCTCCGGCGCCGCGATCGTCCCGGCGAGGTTCTCGGCGCGCAGCTTCCTTGACGACATCCGCCGGTACGGCGCCACATACATGAATTACGTCGGCAAGCCGTTGGCCTACATCCTGGCCACCGCCGAACGCGGCGATGACGCCGACAACCCGCTGCGGGTGGCGTTCGGCAATGAGGCCAACGACAAAGACATCGAAGAGTTTTCACGCCGCTTCGACGTGCAGGTCGAGGACGGGTTCGGCTCCACCGAGAACGCTGTCATCGTGATCCGCGAACCGGACACACCGAAGGGATCGATCGGCAGGGGCGTCGACGGGGTCGCTGTGTATGACAGCGAGACCGTCACCGAATGCGCCGTCGCGCGCTTCGACGAGCACGGGGCCCTCACCAATGCCGACGAGGCCGTCGGCGAGTTGGTCAACACGACGGGGTCGGGTTTCTTTACCGGCTACTACAACGACCCGGAAGCCAACGCCGAACGCATGCGCCACGGCATGTACTGGTCCGGCGACCTCGCCTACCGGGACGCGGAAGGCTGGATCTACCTCGCCGGCCGCACCGCCGACTGGATGCGGGTGGACGGCGAGAATCTGGCCGCGGCGCCGATCGAGCGACTCCTGTTGCGGCACAGCGCCATCAACCGCGTCGCGGTGTACGCGGTCCCGGATGGGCGCGTCGGCGACCAGGTGATGGCCGCGATCGTCCTCAACGAGGGCCACGTCATCGACCCCGACGAATTCGAGGCTTTTCTCGATGCCCAACCCGACCTGTCGCCCAAGGCCCGGCCGCGATTCGTCCGCATCGCCGCCGACCTGCCCAGCACCGCGACCCACAAGGTGCTCAAACGCCAGCTGATCGCCCAGGGAACGGCGACGGGCGACGGCGAAATCCTTTGGGAGCGCGAACACCGCGGCACGGCCTATCGGGTCGCATCGGACACGCCTAATCCCCGGGTGCCCGGCGGCGGATCTGCCCCTTCGAGCGTCGCACCCGCTTGACCGGATCGCGGGTTGTGCCGCTGGCGATCTCGTCACGCAGCTGCGCAATGTTGGAGATCTCGGCGTACAAGCCGCGGATCGCGTAGTCGAGAACGGCGAAGGAGAACCGCTGCTCCGGATCGTCGGCGATGCCGAGCTCACGGGACCGCTGGCGCGACCACAGCGCCTCGTCCAACCGGGCTCGAGTCGCCTCGAGATGTCGCTCCAGCGAATCGATTACGTGCTCGGGATCGTCGCCGCGGGCAAGCCAGGTCTTGAGAATGACGGGATGCTTGATGACGACCTGGTCCTGGCCCGGAAAGTGCTGGACCCAGCGGCGCAGCGCGTCGAGCCCGGCATCGGTCGTCGCGTACAACGTGATGGCACGCTTGCCGGATTGCGCGGGGGACTCGCTGACCATGCCCCGAGCCAGCAACCGGGTCAGTTCGCGCCGCACATGGCTGACCGACGGCGACCAATAGAAGTGGCCGACCGACAGCTCGGCGCGCATCTTGATCTCACCGGCGGTGAGTTGCTCGTCGTTGGCCGCCAGCACGCCCAGGACGAGGTAGGCGGTTACCGGCAGGCCGTTGCTGGTGCGGGCGGGGCTCACGGCGCCCCGGTGAAGTAGGGGAGGGTCACGTCCGGCCCGACGGCATGAAACTGCACCCGCACCCGCATGCCGACGGCCAGCTCATCGGGCGCGACACCGACGATGTTCGTCAGCATCTGATAACCCTCGTCCAGGGTGACGATCGCCGGCGCATAGGGCGGGGCGAACTCCGCGGTGACAGGCCTGTGCACCACCGTCCAGCTGTAGATCTCGCCGACGCCGCCGCTCCGCTCCCACAGCAATTCGTGCGAAAGGCATTCGCGGCAGTGCTCGGTGGGCGGGAAGTTCGAGTGGCCGCAGTCCTCGCAGCGTTGATATCGAAGCTCCCCCGCCTGGCATCCCTGCCAGAACGGGGAACTGACCGGACTGCTCGCATGCGGCACCGGACCCGTCTGCGGCCGCAGGGACTTTTCGGAAGTCATCGCGGTTCGTCTCCGAGGATCAGGACCGTGGTGAACAGCGCTCCCGCTCCCCCGTTGCTGCAGAACGCGATACGCGCGTCGGGCACCTGCAGGTCGCCCGCGTCGCCGCGCAGTTGTTCAACGGCTCGAATGGCCCGCTGCATCATTTGTGGATTGGACCCGGCATGGCTGAAGGACATGGTTCCTCCGTCGGTGGTGATCGGATGGCTACCGTCGATGGCGATGTGGCCGTCGGCGACGAACGGTCCCCCCTCGCCCTCGCCACAGAATCCGAATGCCTCTAGCTGCCGGATGATTTCGAACGAAAACGGGTCGTAGAGCTCCAGCACATCCACGTCGTCGGGCCGAAGGCCGGCGTGGCTGAACGCGCGCTCGGCCGCGCGCCGGCCGACGACGCCATTGACGTAGTGGCCGTGATCGCCCCGCCGGCCGACGAGGTCCCACGCGGGTGGGTGCTGATACGACGGACCGTGGAAGTCCGCGCCGCTGCCCAACACATAGATCGGGCGGGCCGCCGCGTCCACCTTGTCGACGTTGGCCACAATCAGCGCGCACCCGCCTTCGGATGTGGTGGCGCAATCGAGAAGGTGAAACGGATCGGCGACCGGCCGCGACGCGGTGATGTCATCGGTGGTGAACGGGCCGCGTTGGTAATAAACGGCTTCGGGGTTTCGCGATCCGTTGTTGCGTATGGTCGCCGCCACCATCGACAGTTGTTCGCGGGTTGTCCCGTAGACATGCATGTGCCGTCGAGCGATGAGCGCGAACTCGGCGGCGGTGAACATCCCCCAGGGCGCGACGAATTCGTTCTCGGGCCTGGTCCATGGTGCGGTGGCTTCGTGGTCGCGGTATTCGCCGGCTTGGGCGGCGACGAGCACCACCACGTCTGCCATGCCGTGCTCGATGGCGGCGGCCGCCTCGGTGATCATGCTGACCCCGAAGGCCAACCCCTGCCAGGCCGGGCCGATGCGTAGGTCGTAGATCAGCGTCGTCGACAGCGGGCCGGCGCTGATTCCGTCGACGTCCTCGAGGCTCAGCCCTGCGTCATCGAGAGCTCCGCGAATGGCCTTGAGCGCCAGGCCGCGTGACGTCTCGCCCTCCAGGCGGCGGCCCTGCCGCGTATTGTGCACGCCGACAATCGCCGCCGTGCGCTTCGAGGGGCTAGTTTTCATCCGCGACAACTCCCAGGTAGGTGCCCACGACGTCGTACTGCCGGCCGTCGCGCACGATGGTGCCGATCGTCCTCGCCCGTGTGTCGGCGTGCGCCGCGCCCGCCTCGACGACATCGATCCGCACGTCGACCGGACGCGCCGTTTGCGGGTCGGTGATGTCCACGATCATTGCCACGGCGCGCTCACGCTCGTCCCACTCGACGCTGGTGATCCGGTGCCGCGCAGTCAATTCCATCACCACGGAGTCCTGTCGTACCAGGAAGCGCACCGGTGCGCACAGCTCGCCGGGGCGGGGCGGCACGCACAGCGTGACTGCCATGTCACAGGCCCGCCGGCCGCGCGCTGGTGGCCCCGGATGCCCGCAGCTCGGTGAGCTCTCGTTCGCTGCGTCCCAGCAGGCCCGTCAGGACTTCGGCGGTGTGCTGGCCATACAACGGCGGCACGCGTCGGATCCAGCGCCGTGGCTTCCCGACGAATGCGAAGGGCATTCCGGTGCACAGGAACGAGCCGGCCACCGGGTGGTCGACCGTTTCCCAAAAACCCCGGGCCCGCAGTTGTGGATCGCCCAGCAGTTCCCCCGCCGGCGTGACCGGTGCCGCGGCCACCCCGCCGGCGCGCAGCGCGTCGACCGCCTCGGCCACCGTGCGCCGCGCGGTCCAATCCGAGATCAGCTTGTCGATGTCGTCGGCCCCCGCCCGCCACCCGGCTGCATCCGGCCCGAGTTCGTCCCGATTGATGAGCTTCGCAAGGGACAGGCGGGCGCCGTCATCGGTCGCGGCGAGCGCGACCCACTCGTCGTCACCGGCACAGCGATACACGCCTTGGGGAGTCGCTCCAGGGCCGCGATTTCCGTTCCGCCGCAGCTCGATTCCGTTGCGCGAGTACTCGACCACCGCCTCGGCGGCCACGTTCAGCGCCGACTCCACCATCGTCGACTCGACGTGCATGCCGGTTCCGTCCCGGTCACGGACGACCAGCGCCACGATCGCGGCGAAGGCCGCGTGCAGGCCCGCGATCGGATCGCACACCCCGCGCGGAATCACAGGTGGCCCGTCGGCATGTCCGGTTATCCATGCCATGCCCGTCGCCTGTTCCATGGTTTGCGCGAAGCCAACGCGGTCGCGCCACGGGCCGTCGAGGCCGAACGCCGGCATCCGCACCATGATCGCGCGGGGATTGGCGCCGCGCACCGTATCCCATTGCAGGCCGAAGTTTTCCATCACCCGCGGCGAGAAGTTCTCGATGACGAGATCGCTGGCGGCGATGAGATCCAGGGCAATGCTCCGCCCCGCGTCGGTGCCCAGCTCCACGCTGATGCCGCGCTTGTTGTTGTTGCTGCACAGGAACACCGGGCCCGTTTCCCACCACTGGTCCCAGTCGGGGGGACGGCCGGCGGAGAGCCGCATGCCGTCGGGCCGGCGGACGCCCTCGAGCTTGATGACGTCGGCGCCGAGGGCGCCCAGGAATTGCGTGGCGACGGGCCCCGCCCAGAAGGCGGTGAAGTCGGTTACCCGGATGCCGGACAACGGAAGTGCGTCGGGTTCGGCGGCGCTGGGCCGGCCGGGCCGGGGCGGCCACCGCACGCGGCCGTTGTCGGCACCCAGTTCCGGAGGGCGCCGCGGCGGCATGGTCACGATGGCATCGCTGCGGTACGGTACCCGCGGCTGCAGCCCCCCGGGTTCCGACTCGACGAACACGCCGCGTTCGACGAAGTGGTCGACCTTGGGCAGCGTGGCGGGGGTGCCGATGGGCGCTACCGGGATTCGGAAGGCCACCGCGAGATCGATGATCTCTTGGGTGGTACGGGTTTCCGTCCACCGCGTGACCATGCCGAGGAATTCGTCGCGGCGCTCGACTCGCCCTACGAACGACGCCAGCTCGGCGTCGTCGACCAGATCGGCGCGATCGATCATCACCAGAAAGTCTTGGAACTGTTGGGCGGTGATGGTGCAGAAGCCGACCATGCCGTCGGCCGTGGGCACGATCGACGGCAGTTCCAGGCTGCGTTGCTGCTGAAGGGAATCCGGCCCCAGCACGCTGGCCGACATGGCGGACAGGCCGCCCATCGCGAGGGCCATCGCCTCGTAGGTCGAGACGTCGATGATCTCACCGTTTCCGCCCCGGGCGGCATGGCGTGCCGCGGCCGCGGCCACCGCCGCGGCGAACGCCCCCGCGAGCCACTCGCCCAGCCGGCCGCCCGCTTGCACGGGTTCGTCGCCCGGCCAGCCGCGGCCGGCGGTCGAGCCGCACAGCGCCTGCAGGATGAACTCGTTGGCGACGACGCGGTCGTCGACGTACGGACCCGTCAGCCCGAACGGCGTCACGGCGACCACGACGGCCGACGGCCCGCTATGGGCCGTGATGTCGTCGAGCGTCCAGCCGTCGGTCAGGTCGGTGAGCACGACGTCGGCACCGGCCAGCAGGGCGGCGACCTCGGCGTCGTCGCGGCGGACAACCGACCTCTTGCCCGCCGCCAGGTAGCCGAACAGCGCGCCGGGGGCGCCCCCGGCCGACCACCCGCGCATCGAATCACCTTGCGGTGACTCGATCTTCACGACGTCGGCGCCCGCGTCGGCGAACATCTTCGCGCAGTACGACACCGCGATCCCGCTGGACAACTCCAGCACACGCCAGCCCGCGAACGGCGCCTCGGCGGCCACGCTCAGTTGCCCAGGGTGGTGGCGCGCCCG
This sequence comes from Mycobacterium sp. SP-6446, assembly GCF_001954045.1. Lineage (NCBI taxonomy): Bacteria > Bacillati > Actinomycetota > Actinomycetes > Mycobacteriales > Mycobacteriaceae > Mycobacterium > Mycobacterium sp. SP-6446. The sequence continues at coordinate 19,479 of NZ_MBEM01000137.1, forward strand.
GCGATGCCGGTGACCTCCGCGGTCACCGGCCCGGATCCCTGCGCCTGCAGCGCGAACTGCGTCATCCGCGTCCAGGTGTCGAGGTCACGCTGGCTGGCCCGATGGCCGACATGGGTCACCACGTCGACGTCGGTGGCCTGGGCGCGCAGGTAGCCGGCCCGCGCGTGTTCTTTCGGGATGTGCCGGAACGGGTCGAACGAGTATGCGGCCATGGCGTTTTCGTGCGTGATCTTGTTGATGACCGCGTCGTCGAGGTGGCCCATGGTCTCGATGACATCCTCGGGCGCGAACGGCCAGTTGCTGTCGGAGTGCGGAAAGTCGGACTCCCAACACAGCATGTCCTCGTTGAACCAGTCCATGTTCTTGACGCCGACTTTGTCGCTGATGAAGCAGGTGTAGAAATGTCGCTTGAACACGTCGGTCGGACCGCCGTAGCCGGGCGGGAACTTCGCCTGCGTCCAGCCCGAGTGCCGGTTGTAGACGTGCTCGGCGCGCCAGAGGAAGTACGGTATCCAGCCGACGTCGCCCTCGGTGAGGGAGAACTTGAGTTGTGGGAAGTCGGCCCAGAATTCGGCCCAGATCAGCTCGGTGAAGGTGAACATGCTCATCATCGACGACGCCGTCATCTGCACGCTGGGCGGAGCGTCGGTCGACACTTGTGCGGATCGCGACGCGGAACCGACGTGGGTGCACAGCACGGTGCTGTTCTCACAGACGGCCTCGAACAATGGATACCAGTATTTGGTGTGAATGCTGGGCATTTCCAAGGCCTCTGGATTCTCCGAAAACGTCACCGCGTGACAGCCCTTGTCCGCGAGCCGCTTGACTTCCTTGGCCGCTTCGGCCACGTCGTATAGCGGCAGGATGCCGCAGGGGATGAACCGTCCCGGGTACGCCGCGCACCATTCGTCGATGTGCCAGTCGTTGTAGGCCTTGATCATCAGCAGGTTGATGTCGCGGTCGGGGCCCTGGTTGAGCACCTGGCCCGAGAAGCCGGTGAAGTTCGGGAAGTTCAAGCCGGCCAGTTGCCCGCCGGCGTTCATGTCGCGAATCCGTTCGTCGACGTTGAAGCAGCCCGGACGCATCTCGTCGTAACTGCAGGCGTCGACGTTGTACATCTCGCGGGGTTTGCCCGCGACGGCGTTGAGGCCCATGTTGCGTCCGCGGATATCGCCGTAGTACCACTGCTGGACGCCGTCGGGCTCGAGGACCACGCGCGGGGCGCGGTCCTTGTACTTCGCGGGCACGTGCGCGTCGAACATGTCGGCCGGCTCGGCGATGTGGTCGTCCACGCTGATCAGGATCAGATCGTCTTTGTTCATGGCGGACTCCTCGCGCATCGAGATGTGACTAGTAGACAATGGTGTTGGTCACAGTGTCAACGGCGGCACCCGGTCGTCCTGCGCCCGGTCACGCTCCGACAAGAGCTGTCCCACAATGGCAAACGCCTCGGCATGCGCCCGCGCAGGGCAATATAGCGCCAGCTACCGACTTGGACTATTAGTCTACCGACTTGGACTATTAGTCCATGTTGTTTGCGTGGCGTGCCACCATGAGGCATGACCGGCCCGAGAGGTGATGCATTGGTCGACAAACCCGTGCGGCCCACCACCGCCGATGTGGCGCGACTGGCCGGGGTGTCGACCGCGACGGTCAGTTACGTACTGAACAACGCCGAAGGCCGCAGAATCTCCGAGCCGACCCGCGATGCGGTCTACCGCGCCGCCGAACTCCTCGGTTACCGTCCCAACCTCGCCGCGCGCAACCTCGCTCGCGGGAAGAGCGGCGTGGTGCTCTACGTGCTGCCGCACGTGGCGGTCGGGGACATGCCGATGCAGGCCGGCAGCCGGATGACCACCGAGCTGGCACGCGTCGGACTGCTTCAGCTACAGATCTTCGAGGCCGAAGACGATCGCCACGTCGTCGAGGCCATCGAGAATCTCGACCCGGCCGCGGTCACGAGCCTGTTCCCGCTGAGCGAGGCGGCCGCGCACGCGGTGAAGGCGGCGGGCGTCCCGCACATCGACGTCGGGACGCTGCCCGCCCTGGGAGACCCGCACCTCTCGGTCGGCGAGCTACGCGTCGAGCACCTGGTTTCGCGGGGCCACCGGCGGATCGCTTTCGCGTACACCGGCAACCGCAGATGGCGCCTCCTGGGTGACTACTGGCTCGAGGGCGTGGCCGGCGCGGCCCTCGCGCGCGACCTTCCGTCGGTCGCCGTCGCCGACGTCACCCAGGACAATGCCGTCGAGGTGGTGACTGGCTGGGTACGAGACGGCGTCACCGCGGTGTGCGCGCAGAGCGACGAGATCGCGTGCCTGGTGCTGCACGGGATCCGCGCCGCCGGCCTGCGCTGCCCGGCCGACCTCGCCGTGATGGGCATCGATGCCACGCCGATGGCGGCGCTGAGCTCTCCGCCGCTGACCACCGTGGAGTTCAACCCGACCGCCGTCGCCGATGCCGCGATCGCCGCCGTCCTGACCGAATTGGGATATGCCGCCCCGGCGCCCCCGCAGCCAACGGACGTCGCCCGCCTGATCGTGCGCGAGTCCACGTGAACTGCGAGTTTCGCAAGAATTTGGTCACGCGCAGGGTTGCCGGAGCCGGGCTGGACATCCGGAGGTTAAGCGCGTAACTTCCGGTAGGTCCCGTGCGTGGATCGGGCGGGGCTTCAGGTCGCAAAGACGCGAGGGGATGGCCATGAAGGTGCAGTCGGTTCTCGACGAGATCCGCGAACGACCCGGTACCGGTGAGACGATCGCAGTCGTCGATCCGGCCACCGAAGAGCAGGTCACCGAGTTCAAGGACTGCGGGCCGGAAGCCGTCGATGACGCGGTGGCCCGGGCGAAGGCGTCCTTCGAGTCGGGGGTCTGGCACAGCAAGCCGCCCAGCGAGCGGGCCAAAATCCTGTGGCGCGTCGGCGAGCTGATCGATCAGAACGCGGAGCTGCTAGCCGAACTCGAATCGCTCAACGCGGGCATGACCCCGCTGCAAGCGCAGGGAACCGTGACCGTCGGCTCCGAGTTTTTCCGTTACTACGCCGGTTGGTGCACCAAGATCGAGGGCATCGCCGCCGACGTGCACACCGGCGGCCTCACCGGCATCGACTCGCATCAGCACGCCTACACCCTGAAGGAACCGTACGGCGTGGTGGGGCTGATATTCCCGTGGAACGGACCGGTTTTCAATTTCTGCGCCAAGCTGGCCCCGGCCCTCGCGGCGGGCTGCAGCAGCGTCGTCAAGCCGGCCGAGGAGACCCCACTGTCGGCGCTGGTGCTGGACAACATCCTCACCGAGGCCGGGGTGCCCGAGGGGGTGGCGAACCTGCTGCTGGGCTACGGGCACACCGCGGGCGCGGCGATCACCGCGCACCCCGACGTCGAGAAGGTCGCCTTCACCGGATCGACCGAGGTCGGCCGGGCAATCGTGCACGCGGCGGGTGCGAGCAACCTGAAGAAGGTGACGCTGGAGCTCGGCGGGAAGTCGCCGGTGGTGGTCTTCGATGACGCCGACCTGTCCAAGGCCGTCCCGATGGCGGCGTTCGGCACCTTCATCCACTCCGGCCAGGCGTGTGTGTGCGGGTCGCGCATCTTCGTCCAGCGCGGTATCTACGAGCAGTTCCTGGAGCAATTGGCGAACGTCGCGAACGGACTGCCGCAGGGCGGCCCCAAGGACGAGGGCAGCTTGATCGGCCCGCTGATCAGCGAGAAGCAGCTCACCCGCGTCCTGGGGTATCTCGATCAGGGCCGCTCCGACGGCGTTGAGGTCGTTACCGGAGGAGAGCGAGTGGACCGGAAGGGTTACTTCGTGCGCCCCACCGTGCTGACCAACGTCGCCACTACGAGCCGGCTGTTCCAGGAGGAGATCTTCGGGCCGGTCGTCGCGGTCATCCCGTTCGACGACGAGGACGAGGCGGTGGCCCTGGCCAACGACAGCACGTACGGCCTGGCCGCCACCGCTTGGACCCGCGATCTGGGCCGCGCCCACCGAATTGCCAAGCGGCTCAAGGCCGGAACCGTGGGGCTGAACTGCCAGATGCAGTTCGACCACTCCATGCCCTTCGGCGGTTACAAGCAATCCGGTTGGGGCTACGAGTCCGGCAAAGCGGGTCTCGAGACCTACCTGCAGACGAAGGTCGTCTGGGCGCAGATGTAACTTCAGAGTCCCAGCCCGAGCGTGCGGCGGGCGCAGATGTAGTAGTCTCGCCGCGTCAGGCTGCGGGTTCGTAACGCAGCATCGTCACGTCGTGCTCGGGGTAGTCGAAGAACACCGGCCGCACCCGCATTCCGACCCGAAGATCGGCCGGATCGACATTGACCATCTCGGTGGAAAACCTTGGGCCCTCGTCCCATTCGACGATGGCGAGCAGCTGCGGCACGGCGTCTGCGAAGTGCGGGCTGACGGGCCGATGGGCCACGGTGTAGGAGTACAAGGTGCCCATTCCGGAGATCTCGCGCCATTCCAGGTCGTCGGCCAGCGTGCGGGGCGCACGCACCCGCGGATAGAACACGTAGGACTGCAGCGACGGCGAGTACTGGATGACGATGCGATGGTCGGCGAGCGCATCCCAAAACGGCGCGGTGGTAGGCGTTTTGACGGGCATCGGGCGTTCGAATTTCATCGTCAGTCCCCTTGCAGGATGAGCGTCGTCTGCTCGGACAGGATGCCGCCGTTGCCGGACACGAAGGCGCGGTTGCAGTCGGCGACCTGCGCCGGGCCCGCGCGGCCCATGATCTGGCGGGTGGCGTCGCAGACGTGGTGCATCCCGCCCGCCAATCCCGCTTGGCCGAAGCCGAGTTGGCCGCCGGCGGTGTTGAGCGGAAAGTCGCCGCGGAAGGTCAGATCGTGGTTGGCGACGAACTCCATGCCCTTGCCCTTTTCGCAGAAGCCCGCGTCCTCCAGCGACAGCAACACGGTGATGGTGTAGCAGTCATAGATCGACACCATGTCCATCTGCTCACGCGTCAGCTCGGTCATGGCGAAGGCGGTGTCGGCGGCCGCGGCGATCGGCGTGGTCAGTAGGTCCGCGGCATACGTCGGGGTCTTGAACGGCACGTGCTCACCGAAGCCCTTGATCCACACCGGGCGATGCCGCGCCCGGCGGGCGAGGTCGGCGTTGGCGACGACGATGGCGGCGCCCCCGACGCACGGCATCACGATTTCCAGCATGTGCAACGGGTCGGCGATCACCGGGCTGGCCAGCACGTCGTCGATGGTGAGCGGTTTGTCCTTCCAGATCGCGCCTTCGGTGTGGTTGGCGTTCACGCGGGTGTCCACCACGAGCTTGGCCATCGCACGCTCGTCGTAGCCGTAGATCGCCGCGTAGCGTTGCGCCACCTGGCCGTACGGGCCGTTCTGCCCGAGGTTGCCGTAGGGTATCTCGAATTCCGCTTGCGGAGAGCCGTATTGGTTGCTGGACGAGCCGAAGAACATCGCGTCGATCATGGGCCTGGGCTTCTTCTTCGACGACGGCGTGATGTAGCGGGCGGGCAGCGCGCACAGGACGGCGTCGCAGATGCCGAGTTCGACGGCCGCGGCCGCCCGCCACACCATGGCCGCGGCGCTGGCCCCTCCGAGGTCGACATGCTCGGCGAATCGCGCTCCCACACCCAGGTATTCGGCGATCGTGGAGGGCACGAAGATCTCCGACTCGGCCAGGTGTGATGCGACGATCCCGTTGACGGCCTCGCCGGGCAATCCGGCATCCTCGAGCGCTGCCGCGGCGAGTTCGGCCCATTGCTCGAGGACGAAGGGTGCCGGCGAAGCCTTATTCAGGCGTTCGGGCGGGAGTTCCACATACCCGACGATCGCCGCGTCTCCACGTAATCCCATGTGCTGTCCTACTTTCGGGGCAGGCCGAGAATCATCTGGGCGATGATGTTGAGCTGGATCTCCCGGGTGCCGCCGCCGATCAACTCGGCGGGCAGGTGCAGATACGGCTGCACGACGGCGGGTTCCGAATCCGCGACCATCGCCGTCTGCCCGGTCAACTGCAGCGTGGCCTGAAAGGTGCGCCGCAGCAGCACGTTCATTGCCACCTTGGCGATGCTGGATGCCGGCCCCAAGGCTTGGCCGTCCAACAGCCGAATCGTTTCGCGAACGCCGAGGGCCTTGACGGCGTTGGTGTACGCGTCGAGCTCGCCGAGCTCGCGCAGTGCGTCGTCGCGGTCGGGTCCGGGTTGCGCCGCGAGCACCCGCAGGGCGGCCGCCCTGTCGAACTTGACGTAGCCGCTGATGGCCGAACGCTCTTCGGCCATCGTGGCGATCGCGAGATTCCAGCCGTCGGTCGGATCCCCCAGCAGCATGTCGTCGGGCACGAACACCTCGTTGAGGAAGACCTCGTTGAAGTGCGCATCGCCGGTGGCCGTCTTGATCGGCTGGACTTCGATCCCGGGCGATCGCATGTCGAGAATGAAGTAGCCGATGCCGCGGTGCTTGCTCGCGGCCGGATCGGTGCGCGCCAGCAGCGCCCCGAAATCCGCGCGGTGCGCCGCCGACGTCCAGATCTTGTGCCCGCTGACGCTCCAGCCGCCGTCGACCTTGGTCGCCCGCGTCGCCAGCGCGGCCAGGTCGGATCCGGCCCCCGGCTCACTGAACAGCTGGCACCAGGCGATCTCGCCGCGCTGCGTCGGCGGGATCAGCTTCTCCTGCAAGTCCTTCGGTGCGGCGCGCAGCACCGACGGAAGGATCCACTCGGCGATGCCCAACGAAGGCCGGACCAGGTCGCGTCGCTTGTCGAATTCCTCGTCGATGATCAACTGCTGCAAGGGGCTGGCGTCGACTCCCCACGGTGGCGGCCAGTGCGGCGCAATCAGGCCGGCCTCGGCGATCGTGGTGCGCTGCGGACCGGTTTCGAACTCCGGGTAGTCGCCTTGGCGCCCCGGCTGGTCGTTGCGCAGTTGCAAAGCGGCGTCCAGGGTTTCGGCCACCCGGGAACGGAACTCCGATTCCGCGTCGCCGAGGTTGACCGACATGTCACGCTGCCGGGTACACGTCAGCTCACCCAGACGGCGGGCCCAACGATTCGCCGGCCCGATCGATGCGGCCAGACTCGTGGCGCGTCGCCAATACAGGTGCAGGTCGTGTTCCCAGGTGAAGCCGATGGCGCCGAACATCGTCAACGAATCGAGTACCAGGTCCGGCGCCGGTGAGATCGCCATCACGGCGGCGCCGGCCGCGGCGAGCCGGTGCTGATCGAGCGATTCGTCGACGGCGCGCACAGCGTCCCAGGCCGCCGCGGTGGCCAGTTCGCTGTTGACCAACAACATCGCGGCGTGGTGTTGCAACGCCTGGAAGGTTCCGATCACCTTGCCGAATTGCTCTCGGGTGCGCAGGTGCGCGGTGACGACCTCGACGCACCACCGCGCGATACCCGCCGTCACACTGGCGACGAGACCCAGGGCGACACACGCCGCGCGGTCGACGTCGATGCCGGTGAGCACGTCGGCCTCTTCCGCGCGATGCTCAGCGAGCCGCAGCGTGCCGACATCGGCGACGAGGTCGGTGCCGTGCACGGATTCGACTGTTGCCGTTGGCTTTCCGGTATCAACGAGAACCCACAAGACCCCGCCGTCCTGGCTGCGGGCGCCGATCAGGATCAGCCGTGCCGCACACGCGCCCATCGTCACGCCGGACGCCCCGCTGACCACCCACTGCGGGCCGTCAGCGCGCGCGAGAAAGTCGCCATTGTCGGGCAGGACGAGCGCGGCGGGTGTTCCGGATGCAAGGTCACGCAGCAGCGATTCCGCCTGCGGCGTGGGGTCGGCCAGCATCGCGACGGCTCCCGCCGTCACCGTCGGCAGCAGCGGTCCGGGCAATAGCGCCTTGCCGGCCGACTCCAGGACGCAGGCGGCGTCGATCAGCCGTCCACCCTGGCCGCCGAGGTGTTCCGGAAGGTGAACGGCGTGGAAGCCATTGGCGACCAACGCATCCCACCATCCGGGAAGCTTGCCGGCCGCCAGCGCATCGAACTCGTCGCGCGTCGAAGAGATCGGGGCGTGCCGGCCGGCGAACCGGCCGACCGCGTCGCTGAGTTCCTGCTGCTCCGGGGAAAGTCCGAGCGGCATCGAAGACTGCTATCCTTCCGTCTTACAAGACGAACCGTCTCGTCTTGTGGCAGATTACGGGGCGGGTCGGTATATGTAAAGCGCGCCCGACCCCGAAAGACTGTGAGAGGCGAGGATCACCGCATGCCAAGCGATCTCGCGCCGCGGCGCCGTAGCGAGAAATCCCGCACGGCGATCGTCACCGCCACGCGCGAACTGCTTCTCGAGCGCGGATTCGACGGCCTGACCATCGAGGCGGTCGCCGCGCGGGCCGGTGTGGGAAAGCAGACCATCTATCGGTGGTGGCCCAGCCGCCCTGCGCTGGTCGCCGACGTCATGCTCGAAGACGCCGACAGGATCCTGGCTTCGGTGAACCACACCGACGACCTGGCCGAGGACCTCGTGGGATGGGTGCGAAAACTTGTCACGAGCCTGACCACCGCCCGCGGCTCGGCCATGCTGCGCACCCTGACCGCCGCCGGCATGGAGCATGAGGAGACGGCGGTCAAATTGCGCGCGGGGTTCTCCTCGCCGCTGCACGAAAGCGTCCGCAACCGGCTTCTTGCCGACGGCGTCGACGAGGTGACGGCCGATTCTGCCGCCGACGCCATTGTCGGCGGCGTGGTGTATCCGATTCTCTCTGGCGCACAACCTTATTCGCGGCGGCGGGCAGAAACGACCACCCGGATAGTCGTCGAGGCCCTCGGCCGCCGGCCCTGACAACCCACCCGAATCGGCAGCGCGAGCGCGAGACATGGTCTAGGTATGAAGCTATGACGCTAAATGAGGCGCCGGCGTCGTCCGACGCCGCCCCGAAGACGCTCGCCGCGTGGCAGTTCTTCCAGCAGATGCTCGCCGACGTCACCAAGGTGGTGACCCAGGATGCTGAGTCCGAGCGAGAGCTCCTCGAGGGGCTGCGGGTCATTGCCCGGGTATCGTCGTTGTGCTCGCAACTATCGGTCGAGGCCGACCTCGACCGGCCGTCGTTCTTCGACATGTGCTCGGACAACCGAATGATCGGCGGCCCCAATCCCGACGGCAATTACTACCTGGCGATGATCCGCGGCGACCGGCGCTATCGGATCACCGGCGTCCGGGGCACAAGCGCCTATCTCGGATTCCAGATCCTGGCCGGAACCGGGCTTACCCCGCGCCGGATGTCCAACTACGTCAGCGACACCGACCTGGCCCTGACGTCGGGCGAGTTCGCGCTCGTCCTGTCGGCGGACGAACCGTCCGATCTCGGTGGCGCGTTGTGGGTGCAGATTCCCGACGACGCGTCATCGGTCGTCGTGCGGGAGTACCTCGCCGACCGCGCCTCCGAGGAGCTGGCCACCCTGCGGATCGAAGCGCTCGATCCCGGCCCGCTCGCTCCGCTGACCGACGACGAACTCGCCGAGCAATTCACCGCGATGGCATGGACGCTGATGAAGCTCGTCACGCTGCACCGCACCATCAAGCCCGAGCTGCTGGAGCGCCCCAACACGCTGCTGACGGCAGAGGCCGCGGACCTAGGTGCGGCCGATACCACCCCGGACAACCTGTACATGATGGGCACGTTTCGGCTCGATCCCGGCGAGGCGCTGGTGCTCGACATCGCGCCACCCGATACCAGGTACTGGAACGTCACGCTGGAAAACGTGTGGCATGAGTGCCTGGAGCCACGTCGGCGGCACAGCTCGGTGACCAACCGGGGGGTGCGACCGGACGCGGACGGGCGCGTGCGCATCGCGATCTCCGCACAGGACTTCGGTTTTGGCCACTGGCTCGACACCGGTGGGCGGCATCGCGGATTCGTGGTGCTGCGCTGGCTCGACAACCCCAATCCGCCCGACATCACGGTGACGGTGCGCCGGCAGGGGGAACCGACATGATGCTGAAGGAGAAGTTCGACCCGGACCGGCTCATCGCCGCCGCCTGCGAAGAAGCGGGCAGCGACGACTTCGGCGCGGACGGCTGGCGGCCCGGGCTGGAGCGTCTCACCGACGCGCTGATCAACGAGGCACGGCTTTCGGACCTCGGTGTCGAGATCGCCTGCCTGGATGTGATGCGCGCCCTGAAGAATCGGCTCGGCGTGATCGCGTGGCGCACGAAACACCCTGAGATCGCCCGCGAGCCAATCACCCAGCCGATCTTCATCGTCGGCCAACCCCGCTCCGGAACCACGATCCTCTACGACCTGCTCGCCCAGGATCCCGAGCTCCGTGCCCCGCTGACCTGGGAGGTCGACGAGCCCTGCCCGGTACCGCAGCCCGAGACGTATCACACCGATCCACGCATCGCGCAGGTGCAAGCCAGCATCGAGCTCTCCGAGCAGATCGTTCCGGGCTTCCTCGCATTTCACCCGATGGGCGCCCTCGTCGGGCAGGAGTGCGTCCGCATCACGGCGAGCGAATTCACCAGCATGATCTTTCCGGTGCAGTACCGCCTGCCGAGCTACTCGCACTGGCTTCTCTATGACGCCGACTACGCCGGTGCGTACCGCTTCCATCGAATCTTCCTGCAGCACCTGCAGTCTGGCGTTCCCGGTCAGTGGCTGCTGAAGTCGCCCGCGCATCTGTGGCAGTTGGATGCGCTGCTGACCGAATACCCCGACGCGCTGATCGTGCAGACGCACCGCGATCCGCTCAACGTCATCTCGTCGATCGCCGCGCTGACCCACCACCTGCGACGGATGTGCAGCGACGAGTCCAACATCGCCGAATGCGCGGCGCAGTCCTACGAAGAGATCGTCGTCGGCCTCGATCGGGGGATGACGCTGCGCGACGGCGGCGCGGTGCCCGCCGGCCGGGTGATCGACGTGCTGTTCACCGATTTCATGAACGACCCGTGGACCACGATCAACGACATCTATCGGAGGCTGGGCCGCGAGCTGAAACCGGAGGCCGCACACAAGATGCGCGAGTTTCTTTCGGCTCATCCCGGGGACGGTGGACGGGGTCGCTACACCTGGTCGGATACCGGTCTGGACGCCGGCGAGGTGCGGGAACGGGTGCGTGCCTACCAGGACCGCTACGGCGTGCCGACCGAAGAGTTGCGGTAGGGAACAGTCTCAGCCGGCGACCGAGGCGTCGTAGATCGATTGGATCGCCGTGTCCAGCGTGGCGTTGAACTGCTCGTCGGACTGGTCGGCGGTGAGCCCCTCGGTCAGCGCGCGGCTGAAGCTTGCGATCACCCCGGTGTTCTGCGCGAGCAGCTTGTTGGCCTCCTCGCGCGAGTAGCCGCCCGAGAGTGCCAGCACCCGCATCACCCGCGGATGTTCGACCAACGGGCGGTAGTGATTGACCGCGCTGGGCAGGCTGAGCTTGAGCATCACCCGCTGTCCGTCCGGAACGGTTTCGAGTTGCTTGGTGATTTCGTCGCGCAGGATGTCCTCGGCCTGCGCCTTGTCCGCGATCGAGATGGTGACTTCGGGTTCGATGATGGGCACCAGTCCGTGCGACAGCACCTGGTGGGCCACCTCGAATTGCTGGGCGACCACCGCGGCGATGCCCTCGGCGTTGGCGCCGCCGATCACCGAGCGTTCTTTGGTGCCGAAGACGCCCTTGCCCGCGGCCCGGTCCAGCAGCTCGTCCAGCCCCGGCATCGGCTTCATCAGCTGCACTTCATCGGAGGCCTCGGCCAGCCCCTTGTCGATCTTGAGGATGGGCACCACGCCCTTGGTCTCCCACAGGTAGGTGGTCGACGGCTTGCCCTCGATGTCGCGGTCCATGGTCTGCTCGAACAGAATCGCCGCCAGTACCCGGTCACCGGTGAATGCCGGGGAGGTGATGATCCGCGAGCGCATCTCGTGAATGAGGTCGAACATCTCTTTCTCGGAGGAATAGGCGTCCTCCTCGATGCCATACAGGCGCAACGCCTTCGGCGTCGAGCCACCGCTCTGGTCGAGCGCTGCGACGAATCCCTTGCCCGACGTCATCCTGTCTGCTTGCTTTTCGTTCGGCATGGAATTCTCCACTCCCTTGTGGTCGTCGCGCCCCTTTCGTCACGGTGCGCAATCAGGCTCGGATCGTGTCGATCATATTTCGGCCGGCCACAGCCCGGACAGGCGGTGGTCAGGCCTCGGTTGCCTCCCGCTCTGGCGACGCAGTTTTGCCGGGCCACAGCGCCATGCGGTCGAGAAGCCCGTCACGCAGCACGAGCGTGTGAAACAGCACCGCGCAGACGTGCGCGGTGAAGGTCAGGAAAAGTAGGAGGGCGAAGATGTTGTGGGCCTGCCGAAGCACGCCATAGACATCGATATTGTGTGGCGCGATGCCGGGCAGCTGAAATGGCCCAACCATGCCGACGGGAAACCGCGCCGCCGAGAGCATGGCCCAGCCGATCAGGGGCTGGATGAGTAGCAGGGCGTAGAGCTGGTACTCCGACCACGACGCGATGCGGCGCTCGGTGGGGCCCATGGTGGCCAGGAAGGGCGGCAGCCGGTGGGTGAGCCGGTTCGCCAGGCGCACCACGGCGAAGATCAGGATCAGCAGCCCCAGCGGGCGGTGTATGGCAAGGAGCAGCGGGTAGTAGCTCAGCGAAGCGATCATGGTCACCCCGATGAGCAGCTGCGCGATGACCATGGGCGCCATCAGCCAGTGCAAGATTCGGGAGGGGAGGGCGAAACGCCCACGGGCGGCAGGTGTTTCGTTCGTCTGGTCGGTCATGGGAGGACCCGGCCCACGTTGATCTCACTGGCCGACTTGGGTTCCTCGGCGCGGCGGGTGAAGGAACGCGCGTAGACCGCCGATCTCGCGGCAAGCAACGGGTCGTCGGAGGCCGCGATGCCGTCGGGCAACACCAGGGGGTCGAAGTTGATATCGCGGGCGTTGCCCGCCGCCTCGGTCGCTACCGCGGTGATCGTGATGGTGCCGGCGTCGATGGAGCGTCGCGATTGCGGCCAGGGTTTGGTGGCGTCGTTGGTCGGATCGCCGGGCTCACCGATCGTGAGCATCAGCCGCCAGTTCAATGGCCGCAGCGCCAACGCCCCGATGAGGTCGTCGAACAGGTAGTCCTTCCCGACCGACGACGCCGGGGCATGTGCCACGCCGGTTTGCAGCGGGACGGCGGACCAGCGCACGGGAACGGTCGCGCCGGCGCCGTTGGTGAAGTGAAAGGCATTCAGACCGTAGAACGTGCTGTCCGCGAATCCCGCGCTCGGCGGTGACTGCTTGATGATCTTCATGGCCGCGACGGTCTCGGGGTGGCGGGCGAGGAATGCGGCCATCGCCTGCGGGTCGGCCTTGCCGCTGCCGGCCATGGGCCTGGACGCGAGCAACCGTTCGTAAAACCCCTGCGGGGTGCTGTCGGCGAAAACGGGAATGTTGATCATCGCCGTGCGCCACTGCTGGCCGTTTGGAGTCTGGAAAAGGAGCCCCAATCCGCGGACCACGTCGGGCTTGTCGGCCTGATCCGGCAGGCCGCCGGACAGCGAAAACCGACCGATCACCGGAACGCTGCCCCGCGCGAAGACCGCCGCCCGGCAGATGGCCGCGCCGGCGCCGGTGCTCGCGAAATACCCTGTGGCGGATAGCCCTTTGGCATGGTTGCGCCGAAATCCGTCGTGGTGGCCGTAGACATGTTCGAAGCGGTCGGCGAACCCTGAAGGCGTGAGTTGCGCGCCCGGCCGGAGCCAGCCACCGGCATAGGCAAAGCCGCCGACGTCCACCGCGGCGAAACCGGCGACCGCACCCATCCCGAGCAGCGCGCTCCGCCGGGTCAGCGCGCCGACGCGGGTGGGCTTGGCTTCGGCGGGGTTGTCGTCCCGCTCGCCTTCCTGGTCACCGGTTTCCATGCCCACCGTCCTTTCGGTGCTTTCCCGGTGGAGGCTACGGTGCGGCGCCGGACTTCGTTCAACGTGCGGGTGCTCGGTGCGGCAAAGTTCAGCTAGATGTCATCTGGCCCGCGCGAGAACGAGGCCACCTTGCCGTAGCCGGCGGTCAACACCATCGTGCCGTGCGGCAACGCGGCGAAGAAGGTAGGAGATGGTTTCGTCCGCGGCGGAGTGGCCCATTAGTCGCCTTCTAGGTCAGGTAATCGCCTGCGCTGCAATGGGATTCGACGATAGAAAGGCCAGCAACAACGCATCCCGTAACATCGGCGCCATGGAACCGAGCCGCTGGTGGGGCGACGACCGCGCGATCCTCGATGACGAGGAGGCCCGCCGGCGCATCCTGGACGCCGCCGGCCGCTGCATCGTGCGCCGCGGCAGCACTCAGTTCCGGGTGGGCGAGGTGGCGGACGAAGCCGGGGTGTCGCGGTCGACGGTGTACCGGTACTTCCCGGGCCGCGACGACGTCCTGCTGGGCCTCCTGCTGATGCGCATCGACAACGCGCTCGGTGAACTCGTGCGCTCGCTGCCCGCTCCCGACGACCCGGTTCGGTCGGTGCCCGAGATGGTGCTGGCCCGCGTCGAGTCGGTGGATGGCAATCCGCTGAACGAAGCGCTGTTCGCGGCCGAGAGCACCGCCGTGGCCACCGCCCTGGAGAAGGGGTCGGAACCGATCGTGGAGTTACTGCTGCGGCACTACGAGCCGTTGCTGACTCGATGGAAGCGGGCGGGCCGTCTCTACGACGATCTCGAGGCCCGGTCGATCGTCCAGTGGCTGCACACGGCCACGTTGTTTCTGCTGGCGCCCGCGTGGCGGCGCCGCCCCTCGGCCGACAAACGTGAATTCGTCGAGCAGTTCGTGGTGCGCGCCCTGGTTCCGCCAATCAGACAATAATCGGGTATTGTCTGATGTCCAGACGTCCGGTTATTTTTGTCTGACGGCGCCGGTCGAGCGCTCCGCGACACTGATCGGCGCCCGAATCAGGACGGTACGACATGAAACACGCTGTGGGCCAGGCCTTCTCCGCCGTGGGCCTGGCCGCCCATCTGGGCCGCGGCCTGGGCCGGGTGACCGCGGACGCGGTAGTCGCAGGCCGGTTGGGGTTACCCCGCACGGTCGACGACGTCGACGCCTCGGTCCTGTCCAAGATCATGGGCAAGACCGTCAGGTCGGTGCGTGTCCTGGGCAGCGACGCGGGGACGTCGTCGCGGGCGCGGTTGGTGCTGACCGGAAAAGACGTACCCGAGTCGGTGTTCGTCAAGCTCGCGGCACAGACCGCCGCCACCCGTTTGATGGGTGAACTCGGCAGGCTCGGGCACACCGAGGTGCGTTTCTACAGCCACCTCGCACCGGAACTGACCGGCGTGCCCGAGTGCTACGGCGCCGCATTCGACCCCTGGACGGGCCGCTATCTGTTGGTCCTGGAAGACCTCCCGGCCGAGTCGTGTGAATTCCCCGACACGTTGCACCCGCTCTCCCCCGACCAGGCCAGCCTCATCGTCGAATTGCTGGCCGAGTTGCACGCCACCTTCTGGCATCGCCTGCCCCGCAACGGGCGCGGCCCGCTGGGATGGCTCTACACGCCGTCGGGCGACGTGACGTCCCTGCTGACCGGTTCGCTGATGCACGCGTCGATCAAACGCCTCGCCGATCGCACCGACATCCCCGTCGAGCATGGCCGCTTCATCGCCGACAACTACCGTGCCGTCGCCGCGGCCATCGACACTCCCCCGCATACGGTCATGCACGGCGACGCGCATCCGGGCAACATGTACTTCTACGGCGGCAAGGCGGGACTGCTGGACTGGCAGGCCGTGCGGCGCGGACACCCCTCGCGCGAACTGGCCTACACCCTGATCACCAGCCTGACGCCGGAAGACCGCCGCGCGACCCAGCGCGAGCTGCTCGACGACTACCGTCGTGCGTTCGCGGCCGCCGGGGGACCCGGCCTGGACCGCGACGACCTGTGGCTGCGGTACCGCCAGGGCGCGCTGTACGCATATGTCGCCCCCCTGATCACTGCCGGAATGGGCGGAATGCAGGTCGAGGGCATCGCGATGGAAGGACTCCGGCGCGGGGTCGCGGCGCTCGACGACCTGGACACCGTCGCGGCGCTGAAGCGTTCCCTGTAGCCGCGGCGAAATTCGGCCGAACCTATTGCCATAGCCGCCGGAGGAGTTACGCTACTTCGAGTAGCGAAATACCTACACATCTCACTCGCAACGCATGGCGACGAGAAGGAGAGTTTCGTGTTCGACCTCAAGATCACCGGTGGCACCGTCGTCGATGGCACCGGCGCGGATCGCTTTCGCGCCGACATCGGCATCAAGGATGGCGTGATCGTCGACGTCGTCCGCCGCGGACCCAGCGACGCCGAAATGGGCGGTGAGGCCGCCGAAACCATAGACGCGACAGGCCATGTCGTCGCCCCTGGCTTCGTCGACATCCACACCCACTACGACGGCCAGGTGAGCTGGGACAGCCTGCTGGAGCCGTCCAGCGGCCACGGCGTCACGACGATTGTGACCGGCAACTGCGGCGTCGGCTTCGCGCCGGTGCGGCCCGGCACCGAGCAGTGGCTGATCGAGTTGATGGAGGGCGTGGAGGACATCCCCGGCACCGCGCTGACCGAGGGCATCACCTGGGGCTGGGAGACCTATCCCGAATACCTCGACGCGATCGGCAAGCAGAAGTTCGCGATCGACGTCGGGAGTCAGGTAGCCCACGGCGCCATCCGCGCCTACGCGATGGGTGAGCGGGGCGCCCGCAACGAGCCGGCCACCCCCGACGACATCGAGGCGATGGGCCGGCTGGTCACCGAGGCGATCGAAGCCGGTGCGCTGGGATTCTCCACGTCGCGCACGATGGGCCACCGTGCGATGGACGGCGAACCCGTGCCCGGAACATTCGCGGCCGAGGAAGAATTGTTCGGCCTGGGCCGCGCCATGGCCGCCGGCGGTCAGGCGGTGTTCGAGCTGGCCCCGCAGGGATCCGCGGGCGAGGACATCGTTGCCCCGAAGAAGGAACTGGACTGGATGCGGCGGTTGGGCGCCGAGATCGACCGGCCGGTGTCGTTCGCCCTGATCCAGGTGGACGCCGATCCGAAACTGTGGCGCGAAATGCTGGACCTCTCCGCGGACGCGCACGCCGCGGGCAGCCGGTTGCACCCACAGGTCGCGGCGCGCCCGTTCGGCATGATGATCGGTTTCCAGGGCCATCACGGTTTCAGCCACCGGCCCACCTATCGCCGGCTGCAGGCCGAGTGCGGCCGCGAGGAACTCGCCCAGCGCCTGGCCGATCCCGCGGTGAAGGCCGCGATCCTGTCGGAGGACGACCTGCCCGCCGACCCCACCCTGCTGTTCGACGGCATGTTCGCCCTGGTGCAGCACTCCCTGCACCGCCTCTACGCGCTCGGCGACCCGCCCGACTACGAGCCGACCCCCGACCGCACCGTCGCGGCGATCGCCACGGCTCGCGGCGAGGACCCGCTGTCGACCCTGTACGACCTGATGCTCGAGCGGAACGCGACCGCCATGCTGATGCTGCCGCTGTTCAACTACGCCGAGGGCAACTGCGAGGCGATCCGGGAGATGCTGCTCCATCCCGCCGGGGTGCTGGGACTCTCCGACGGCGGCGCGCACTGCGGGATGATCTGTGACGCCTCCTACCCCACGTTCCTGCTGACGCATTGGGCGCGCGACCGCAGCCGAGGCGAGAAGTTGCCGTTGGAATACGTGATCCGCAAGCAATCCCGCGACACCGCACACCTTTTCGGGCTCACCGATCGCGGCACGATCGAGCCCGGCAAGAAGGCCGACATCAACGTGATCGACCTGGACGCGCTGAGGTTGCACCCCGCGGCGATGGCCTTCGACCTGCCCGCGGGCGGGCATCGGATCCTGCAGGGCGCGAGCGGATATGCGGCGACGATCGTCAGCGGGACGGTGACCCGGCGCCACGATGTCGACACCGGCGCCCGTCCGGGTCGCCTGGTTCGGGGAGCGCGTTAGGGTCCGGCGCATGAAAGTGGCCGCCGGCAACCCGGCCCGCACCCGCGACGAGGATGCGATCGGCGTCCCGCCGGCAGGCCCTACCCTGGTGCCGGCCGAGCGCTACTACTCTCCGGCGTTCGCCGCGCTCGAGATCGAGCGGATGTGGCCGAAAGTGTGGCAGGTCGCCTGCATGCTCGACCACGTCGCGGAGCCGGGCGACTATTTCGAGTACCGCTGCGGGCCCTACGGCGTGCTGATCGTCCACGGTGACGACGGCGTGCTGCGCGCCTTCCAGAACGTCTGTCGCCATCGCGGCAACTCGATCTGCGCCGGCTCGGGTTCCGGACTGCGCGAGCTGAAGTGCGGCTATCACGGCTGGACGTGGGACCTCGCCGGCGCGCTCAAGCGGGTGCCCAACCGCAAGGGATTCGGCGCGCTGCGCATGTCGGACTTCCCGTTGATACCGGCCAGGGTCGATACCTGGGAGGGCCTCGTCTTCGTCAACCTCGACGTCAACGCGATGCCGCTGATCGACTACCTGGAGTCGGTGCCCGACGACATCGCCTGGTGCAACCTGGGCGACTTCCGCTGCTACGCCACCCTCACCGTCGAGGTCAACGCCAACTGGAAGACGATTGCCGACGGCTACAGCGAGACGTATCACATTCAGACGCTGCATCCCGAACTGCTGCGCTGCGTCGACGACATCCATGCGCCACAGCAGATCTGGGGTCATACCGGCAAGTCCGATCAGCCCTACGGTGTGCAAAGTCCGCGCTTCGACGGCGCATTGAGCGATGAAGAGGTTTGGGACGCCTACGTTTACACGCAGGGCGCGCTCATGGGCGCGGCCGAAGGCACGCCCTTCCCCGCCGATGAACTCCAGCCCGGACAGACGGTGCAGGACCTGATCGCGGCACGCACGCGGGCGTTCGCGGCATCCCGCGGTGTCGATCTCGCCTGGGCCGACACCGACCGGATCACTCGGCTGCACCAGTACAACGTGTTCCCCAACATGACGCTGCTGGCCAACGCCGACCACCTGACCATCATGTGCTCGCGACCCGGGCCGGACCCGGACCACGGCGAGTTCGTCATGTTCTTGATGACGCGGATGGCGCCGGGCGCGGCGCACAACAAGCCGACGGACGTCCGCATGAGCGCCGGCGATGCCGAGCCCGGCCTGGTTCTAACGCAGGACATCCGCGTGCTGCCGGGCTTGCAGCGCGGCTTGCACCAACCCGGCTTCACCCACTTGGTCCTCTCGGGCGAGGAGCGGCGGGTGATCAACATGCATCGCAACCTCGAGCGCTACCTCGACCTGCCCGAGGCCGAGCGGATCGCCGCGACGGCGTCCGCGGATCGCGGTGAAGTAATTGGCGCGGAGCCTTCGAAATAGCCTCCGAGCGAATTAGAATCCGGCTGTGGCGATCCCGTCGAACCCGTGCGGTGGCGAGTGGGGGCGGCTATCACATCGGCTAGAGATGCAGTACCAGATTGTCGGCCGCAGGGGGGCCCGGCGGCTGTGCAAGCGCTTCGCGCAGGTGGGCGTCAGAACGCGGCCGGACCGGCTGCAGCAGATGCTGGCGGGCATGCCCGGCTCGGACGACGAAGTGACCGACGTCAGGTTCGCGTTGATCGCGTCACAGCTGAATCGTCAAACGCGGGCCGCGAAGCTGAAGCGCCTGCAGCGGCACGGCACCCGCTCGCTGTTGTTCGCGGGCCTGGTTCTGGTCGTGTTGAACTTCCTTTTCTGCGTTGCCTACGTCTTGTTGAACCTGGCCCAACAGGCCACGCCGCTGTAAGACTGTCCGCCGTCGATCGCACGGTCAGCGCGGCCACAGCGCCTTCCTCCGGAGCTAGTTTGGCTCGAGTCTGAAAACCGCGCATCGACCCGCGAGGGCCTCGAACTCGTCGGCGGATCCCCGGCTGACCAGTCCTGCGCGCTTAAAGAAGCCGACCCCCCTCGGTACCTTTTCCGGAAACGCGCGCAATACCGGGCGGGCCTGCTCCGCGCTCAGTTCGACGAAGCTGACGCGCTGCGCTCTGCGGCCCCGGGTGACGGTCCCTGCGCCGGCGGCGCGAGCATTGAGCACCCAATCCGCGTTCGCATATCCACCGACGACGTAGAGGCCGTCGTGCAGCGTGAAGGGAGTCGCGGGCGTGCTGCGCGGCTCACCCGATTTGCGGCCCGGCACGGTCAGCACCCGCACCGGCCCAGGCGCGATTCCGGCTCTGTGCATGGCCATCATGACCTTGTTGACCGGCTTGAGCCAGGCGGGCGGTTTCGGATCAGACATCGCTCCATTCGTATCAACCAGGCTGATACATGTCAAGGTAGCTGACACTTATCCTGCTGCACCAAGCTCAGGTGAATGCGGTCGCGGCTACTCTTCGTTGACGTGACCGGCATGCGATGAGCGCGCCGGCCCGTTGCGACCTCGCCGTCGATCTGGACCGTTCCGCCCGTGGCGTGGTGCTGTCGCTGCCAGTCGGAAATCGCCTGATGCGCAGCGTGATCGAGGTAGTTGACCAAGAGATGGACGGTGACCGTGGTGCGCTCGGGGACGGACGCCAGCACACCGGTTAGCCGCGGCAGTGTCAGGAACGTGCATGCTCCCTCGATGACCACGCGCCACTCTTCACCAACCGGCTCGGCCTCGACCCGCGCCCGTATCACCCGCCAACCGGTCAGGACGATGGCCACGATGAGCCCGATCAGCACGCCGTGCAACAGGTTGAGAAAGACGACGCACACCGCGGTCACGAGGTAGACGGCGATGTCCCCGTTGCGAAGGGCGTTCTCGACGTGCGCGGGCTTGAGCAGCTCGATCCCGATGACGATGAGCAAGCCGGCCAGCGCCGCCGTGGGAATCTGCTCGACCAACTCCGCGAACGGCAAGGCGAACAGGAGGACCCAGACTCCGTGCAGGATCGTCGAGGCGCGGGTCTTCGCGCCCGCGTTGACGTTGGCCGCGCTGCGGACGATTACCCCGGCTATAGCTAGGCCGCCGATTGCGCCCGACACCAGGTTGGCCGCGCCCTGACCGATCAGCTCGCGGTCGAAGTCGGTGCGCGGCCCATTGTGCATCCGGTCGATCGAAACGGCGGTGAGCAGGCTCTGCACGCTGGTGATGAGCGTGACGGTGATGACGCCGATTGCGACGGCTCCCCAGTTTCCGTGAGGCAGCGTCGGGAGTTGCAATGCCTCAAGGACCGAACCTTCCAGTTCGATACGGGGCACGTCGAACGGAAAAACCACCGAAACGCTGGTCACCGTCACGATGGCGACCAACGGTCCGGGGATGCGGGCCAGTCGGGGCGGAGCCCAACGCCATGCGATCAGAATTGCGATCACGAGTACGCCCAGAATGACGCCCGGCCGGTGCGCACCGAGAATCTGCGATGGTAGGCCACTGACATTGGCCCACGCCGAGCTTTTGGATTCGCCGCCGAGTAACACGTGCGTTTGTTGCAGCGCGATCGTGATTCCGATACCGGCCAGCATCGCGTGCACGACGACCGGCGAGATAGCGAGCGCGGCACGCGCAACGCGGCTGAGCCCCAACAACACCTGCAAGACGCCGGCCGCCGCGGTAATCAAACACGTGACACCCCAGCCGAACTCAGCGATCAGGTCGGCCACGATGACCGTCAGCCCCGCGGCTGGACCGCTGACCTGAAGCGCGGACCCCCCTATCGCACCGGCAACGATTCCCCCCACTATCGCGGCGATCAAGCCGGCAAGCACCGGCGCGTTAGAAGCGATCGCGATACCCAACGACAGCGGGAGCGCTACTAGGAAAACCACCAGCGACGACGGCACGTCGTAGCGAACAATCTGTCTCAACCGGCGTCCTACGGGTTCGTCTTCGATGACCGGTTGGGCGACCTCGTCGGTTTGCTGCATCGGTCCTTCCTGACGCGGACTGCACTGTAAATGCTTGGCGCACTGGTGATTACAACAGGCGCGAAGAGTTCCTGGCCTGCACTGAAACGGCTGACTCCCCGGTTCGAAGGTAGGTGGCGCGCCGCGCGGGCGGCAACTCGGCAAGCCGTGCGCATAGCGAATGCAAATCTTTTGGTTCGTCTATTTGCGGCGAATCGCCGCACTCAAATGCGCTGTTACATAGTCGTAACTATTGCGCCCGAAGCATATTCGCTCTAGGCCGGGCCCCGCCCGTCACCCGCCAACGTCACGAGAAGTCGTGTCCCACCCAACGGGCTCGCGTGCAAAGACGCTTTGCCGCCATGCAATTCGGCCTGCTGGGCGACGAGCGCCAGCCCCAATCCGGACCCAGAGCGCGACGCCGTCGACCCGCGGGAGAAGCGTTCGAAGACCGCGGCGCGCTCTTCTTCGGGAATGCCGGTGCCGTTGTCGTCGATGGCGATTTCCACGCCGTCGCCGGAACTGGTTAGGTTGAGCCGGATTTCGGTGGCGCTACCGTGCTTGACGGCGTTGGCGATGGCGTTGTCGATCACTAGTCGCAGGCCCGTGGGCAACCCGACCATCAGCACTGTGGGCGAGGGCACCAGCGATACCTGCAGGCCCGGGTAGATGCGCAGCGCGTCGTGTGCGGCCCGGTCCAGTAGCTCGGTGATGTCGAACGGAACGAAGTCATCGACGGTGGTCAGATCGCCCTGGGCCAGTCGTTCGAGTGCCGTCAGGGTGGCCTCGATCCGGCCCTGGGTGCGTATGACGTCGCTGATCACCTCTTTGCGCTGTTCGGCGCCCAACTCCAAGGTGGACAGCACCTCCAGGTTGGTGCGCATGGCGGTCAGTGGAGTGCGCAGTTCGTGGGAGGCGACGGCGGCGAAATCGCGGGCCGATTCGAGCGCCGCCTTCGTACGCTGCTGCTCGTTGCCGATGCGGGCCAGCATGCCCTCGACCGCTTCGGCGATCTCCACCGCCTCCCGAACGCCGCGGACCTGAACCTCGTCGGGGCTGGATTGGGCATTGATGGCGCGGGCCTGCTGGGCGAGCAACAGAAAAGGATTGACCATGATCAACGAGATCACCCAGCCGACAAGGATCGTCCCGCCGATGACGCCCGAACAGATCAACAACACCCTCAGGTGGAGTTCGTCGATGCGATGTTGAGCTTCGGCCAACGGCGCCGCAAGCGCGATCGATGCCGGGCCCGCGGTGAAGGTGCGGACCCGGTATTGCACGCCGTTGATGGTCGTGTTGGCGTAGCCGTTCGGGAGTTGGGGCAGGACGATATTGCCCGGCACCGACACGGTCGTATCCCCGATGCGCGCGGTGCGCACCAGGTTTCCATCCGGCATGGGCCGATCGGGGTTGGTGAGCTGTGCGCTGTTGAGCAGCGAATTGATATCACCGAGGCTGGTCACCGAATCCAGCCGGCGGTCGAGTTGGCTGTACTGGTCGTTGGTGACGCCGATCCACACCCACAGGCCCAGGAGGACAACGAGGGTCATCACCGATAGCGCGGCCACGATGACGATCGTGCGCAGCGACAGCACGCGCATCGGGAGCCGTATATGACGAAAAATGCGAATATCAGGCTCCCTCTATTGCCCGCGAAGTGCCCGGTCGATGTCGTGGACGATAGTAACGACGGCGGTACGGCGCGAAAGGGTGGCGTGGCAAGGCGCTCGCGATCGACGGTGGTTTCTCGGTGAGCTAGCCGTCGACGGGCCGGCTGACGAGGTCATTTGCCTCGACGCTAGGTGAGTGAGTACTCTCTCACCATGCCTCCATCGGGACGCGATCGGCTGCTGGGCGAGGCGCTGAAGCTGTTTGCCGCCAAGGGGTACGCGGCGACCTCGGTGGCCGACATTCAGCGCGCGTCCGGCCTCGCCCCGGGATCGGGTGCGCTCTACAAGCACTTCGGCTCGAAGCGTGAGCTGCTGGAGGCCGCCGTCGCGTACCGGATCGACAGCATCGTGGCCGCGCGAGAGCAGTACGACGCCGGGCAGTCGGGCAGCGTCGAGGAGGCGGTGCGCACGGCGGGCGAGCTGATCTGGAGCAACCTGCGCGAAAGCGAGGATCTGCTCAAGGTCATGTTGCGCGAGCCCGCCGAGGTCGGCGATCTCGAGAAAAAGACGTGGCAGGTCATCACCGACAACGCCTACCAGCGCTTCGCCGACGAATTGGCGGCGTCAAATCGCTCCGGCCGCACCTGTATCCCGGACCCCGAGGCGGCCGCGGCCGTGGCAATCGGGTCGCTTTCCTACGCCGCAACGCTGCAGGCCCTGACCGGCCGTTCTCCCGGAAACATCGACGACGACCGTTACTTCGAGGCCTGGGTCAACCAGACGGTCAGCGTCCTAGCGCAATACACGAACCGCAAAAACCGTTGACCACAACATATTTCAGGAGCAAGCCGTGACCTTTTCACTACAACTGAGCGACGACGTCATCGAGGTCCGAGACTGGGTGCACAAGTTCGCCAGCGAAGTCATCCGGCCCGCCGCGGCCGAATGGGACGAACGCGAAGAGACCCCATGGCCCGTGATCCAGGAGGCCGCCAAGGTGGGCCTCTACTCCCCCGATTTCTTCGCGCAGCAGGCCGCCGAGCCGACCGGGCTGGGATTTCTGACCACGTTCGAGGAGATGTTCTGGGGCGACGCGGGTATCGCGCTGTCCATCCTCGGCACCGGGTTGGCCGCGGCGGCCTTGGCGGGCAACGGAACTCCCGAACAGCTGGGCCGCTGGCTGCCCGAAATGTTCGGCACGCCTGAGGATCCCAAGCTCGGCGCGTTCTGCTCGTCGGAACCCGACGCGGGGTCCGACGTCGGCGCCATCCGGAGTCGTGCGCACTACGACGAGGCGGCCGGCGAGTGGGTCCTCAACGGCACCAAGACCTGGGCGACCAACGGCGGCATCGCCAACGTGCACATCGTGGTGGCGTCGGTCTATCCCGAGCTCGGCGCGCGCGGCCAGGCCACCTTCGTCATCGGGCCGGACACCCCGGGTCTGGCCCAGGGGCAGAAGTTCAAAAAGCATGGGATCCGCGCTTCGCATACCGCCGAGGTGGTGCTCGACAACGTGCGTCTGCCCGAGGACGCGATCCTCGGCGGCCGGGAGAAGTTCGAGGCCCGCGTCGCGCGGGTCAAGTCCGGCGCCTCCGCGGGTGGCCAGGCGGCGATGAAGACCTTCGAGCGAACTCGGCCCACCGTCGGCGCGATGGCCATCGGCGTGGCCCGGGCCGCCTACGAGTACGCCCTCGAATACGCCTGCCAGCGCGAGCAATTCGGGCGCAAGATCGGCGAATTCCAGGCGGTGGCTTTCAAGCTGGCGGACATGAAGAGCCGCATCGACGCGTCTCGCCTGCTGGTGTGGCGGGCCGGCTGGATGGCGCGCAACAATCAGAACTTCGACTCGGCCGAGGGGTCGATGGCCAAGCTGGTGGCAAGCGAGACCGCGGTCTACGTCACCGACGAGGCGATCCAGATCCTCGGCGGTAATGGATACACCCGCGACTACCCGGTGGAGCGGATGCACCGCGACGCGAAGATCTTCACCATTTTCGAGGGGACCAGTGAGATTCAGCGACTGGTGATCTCGCGGGCGTTGACGGGGCTGCCGATCCGTTAACCCGCGCTGCGAGACATGATGGCCGGATGACCTACGAGATCCGCGTCCTCGACAGTGAGGACGACCTCGTCGCCGCGGCCAACCTGTTTCGCACGGCGATGGTCGGCTTCCCTCCGCTGCCGAATTTGCAGCCCGGCCAGATCAGCAAGCTGCTCGAGCCCGGGCGCACCGTCGGGGCGTTCGCCGCAGGACAACTCGTCGGCACCGCGGACGCCGTGACGAGCGGGCTGACCCTTCCCGGCGGGGCGGTCGTCGGCCACGCCGCCGTCTCCCACATCGGTGTGCTGCCGTCGTTCACGCGCAAAGGCATCGCCACCGCGCTCATGGATCACCAGCTGCGCGACATCGCGGCGCGGGGTGAGGTGGTCGCAACGTTGCGCGCATCGGAGGCGACGATCTACGAGCGCTACGGCTACGGCGTGGCGAGTTCATCGCAAACCGTCGAGGTTCAGACGGCGCGGGCAGCGCTGCGACCGGGCGTCGGCCCCGGCGCCCCGGTGCGCCTCCTCGACACTGCGCAAACATTTGACGTCCTGCCGCGGATCTACGCCGAGAATCGTCCGTCGCGGGCGGGAACCATCGATCGCCCGGACGTGTGGTGGGAGAGTTTGCGGCTGCGGACCGAATCGTCCTCGGGCCCCGCGTATGTCGCGGTATCGGGCGATCCGGGAGTCGAGTCAGGCTTCATCCGCTACCGTCCGGTCGACACCGAAAGGTGGTTCGTCAGCGATCAGCGCACCGTCGTGGTCGAAGATTTCTTCGCGCCCACCCCCGACGCGTACCTGGGGCTGCTGCGTTTCCTGCTCGGCCTCGATCTCGTCGACCGCGTGATGTTCTGGATGCTGCCGGTCGACGATCCGCTGCCCTGGCTACTGGTCGACCGGCGGGCCATGAAGATTTCGGCGGTGCATGACGAGACGTGGTTGCGCGTAATCCATGCCGAGAAGGCGCTGGCAGCCCGCCGGTACGTGGGCGACGACGCCGTCACCATCGCCGTCAATGACCAGCTGCTGCAGCATAATTCGGCCAACTTCGCCATCGCGGGCCACGGCGCGGAGCCAACGAATCGGCCCGCCCAAGTGCACGTCGGTGTCGAGGGGCTCGCCGCCGTTCTGCTCGGCGGCGCCACCTGGCGCGGTCTGGCCGTCGCCGGGCTGGCACGGGCCGACGATCCCGCGGCACTCGCGGCCGCTGATCGGCTGTTCGCGGTGGCCGAAACGCCGTACGCCGGATTTTTCTTCTAGGCCGCGCTCCGGCTGAAGCTCGCGCGCAGCGATTCGAAGCCCTGCAACGTGTTGTTCAAGAGCCGCACAGGCTGGTCAACCTGGATCCGTGTGACTTTGGGAATCATCGCTCGCAGCAGCGCGTGCATCTCCATCTTGGATAGATACATGCCCACGCAGGCGTGGGCGCCGAAGCCCCATCCGAGGTTGGCTCCCTTGCGGTGCAAGGAGAAGACCTCGGGTTGTTCGAATTGTGTCTCGTCCATGTTGGCTGACGCGTAGAGCAGTGCGACTCGTTGACCACGACGCAATGGAGTGCCGTCGATCTCGGTGTCTTTCTTCAGCATTCGCGTGAAGCCGCGCACCGGTGAGCCGAGGCGAACGGCTTCGACCGCGGCGGCGGGCACCAGCTCGGGGTTGTGCCGAAGCTCCTCCCACACCTCGAGTTGGGTGCCCAGGCTCCACAGCAGTTGCGCGGACGCCAGGATCGTTGTGTCCAGGCTCGGACCAATGAAGTCGATCACCATGGCCTTGGCTTCCGACAGCGTCAACGTGCCGGCCTGTCCTGCCGCGAGGACCGACTCCGCCCATCCGCCTTGCTTGACGCTCTCGGAGCGGATCGATCGCGCATAGCGCCAAAAACTCAGTCCCACCGGCGCTGCCCTTACGGTGCGGGTGTTGGTCGGGCCCAATACGTCGAACCCGCCGCGGCCGTATTTCAGCATGCGGCGGTGGTCGAGGTCGACGCCGACGAGATCCGCGACCACCCGGATCGGCAGATAGGCGGCGAAATCGGATACCCCGTCGAACTCCGGGCTATCGCATAGCCGGTCGACGATCGCCGTCGCCTCGGCTTGCAGAACCGGCTCGATTTCGGAAAGTGCCTTGGCCGAGAGGGATTGCAGCAATACGCGCCGCCGCTTGGAGTGAGCTTCGCCGTCGCTGGCGAGCGTGGTGCCCGCGGTCAGCACATTGGTCACCGGATTGGCGGCCACGCCGTTGCCGCTGCAGTAAGTCTCGTCATCGCTAAGCGCCTGGCGCACATCGCGATAGCGGCCCATGACCCAGAGTCGGTGCTTCGGCAGCCATACCACGGCCCCCGCATCGCGGATCTGGCGGTAGGTTTCGGCCGGCCTCAGCAGCGTCTCTTTGCCGTAGAGATCGACGGGCAAGGTCGGCGCCCCCGCCGCAGCACCGCGACGCAACATGGTCAACATTGAACACGTGATCGTCGTGATCGGCGCGGGAATATGCGGACTTGCGGCCGCCTACGAGCTCGCGCGGCGCGGGGAAGACGCGATCGTGTTCGAGCGCGGGGAACCGTTCGCCGGGCAGTCCGCTGGGCTGGCGCGGATCTTCCGCATCGCGCACCGGCGTCCGCTGCTGTGCGAGCTCGCGATGAAGGCCCGGGTGGGTTGGCAGCGCTGGGAGGCCGAGTTGGGCGCGGGGCGGCTGCTCGGCTCGGAAGGCTTCATCTCCGTCGCCGCCCCCGATGACACCGCGGCGGCCATGACCGAGGCCGGGGCGGCATTCGCCTGGCTGGACCGCCGCGGGATCGAGGCGCGAATCCCGTTTGTGGCGGCGCCGTGGGAGACCGGAGTGTTCGACCCGCTCGGCGGGAGCCTGCGCATCCGCCGCGCGCTGGGCGCCGTCGCACGGCGGGTCCCCATTCACCACGGCGAGGTGGCGTCGGTCGGTGACGACGGCACGACGGCACTCACCGACGGCACCGTGGTGCGGGCCGAGCGGGTGCTCATTTGCGCCGGGGTAGAGACGCCGGCGCTGTTCGGACCGCTCGGGGTCGAGTTCGGCCCGCACGTTCGCTTCACTTACGAGGGTGCCGACGCCGTTGGCGCCGCGTGCCTTTCCGCTGCCGAGGGTTACGGGTTGCCGCTCGGCAGCACCGGCCAGTGGGCCTTCGGCCAGGAGGTGCCGGATCCGGCGACCGTGCGGACGCTGTTTCCGTCGCTGCACCCGGTGGGCCGGGTGGATTGCTTCACCGTTCGCGCCCCGTGGCTCGACTCCCTCGGCGACGGGTGGACCGCCGCACGCCGTGGCCGGGTCGTGGCGTTCGTCGGCAGCAACCTCATGAAGTTCGGGCCGCTGCTCGGTGAGTTGCTCGCGGAGGCCCTGCTGGGCGACGAGCTACCCGGCGACCTGACGATCAATTAGGCCAAGCTCAGCGCTGCGCGACCGCCCGCTGCGCTTTGGAATGCGGAAGGGGGCTCACTCCAACGTGTTTCGCACCCCGGCTTGCGGCTCGGCCATCGTGACCTACGCACGATGACTAGGCCGATCAGCGTCGCGCATTGGTCGATCCGTTCTGCGCGCGAAAAATATCGCGGTGGCTAACGCCCAATTCGTCGGTCATGCTTGCACCGCCGGGCGGGCGCCGGGCCCGGGCCTGGGCCGTAAGTCTCGCGCGGTGACCGGTACGCCGTCATGGCTGCAGCGCATAACCAGCTCGACCGGGTACCCGCAATCGCGGTGGATGATCTCGACGGGCGGGCCGTCGGGGTCCGCCTCCCAGCGATCGCCCCACTGCATCAACGCGATGATGGCGGCCTGCAGATCAAGGCCCTTGTCGGTGAGGCGATATTCGTGGCGTTCGCGTTGCCCGGGTTCTCGATAGGGCACGCGCTCCATCACTCCCGATTCGACCAGTGTGTTGAGGCGTTCGCTGAGCAGATTGCGGGCGCACCCGACGTGGGCCTGAAACTGTTCGAAACGCCGCGCTCCGTAGAAGGCTTCCCGTAACACCAGCAGTGTCCACTTCTCTCCGACAATGTCGAGCGCCCGTTTCACTGAGCAGTTTTCGGCGCTATACCCATCTCGGACCGCGGACACGACCCCAGCATAGCAGGGTTTGACTTTGCAACTCAGGGTCCATTATGCTGCGTTGTGAAAGTAAATCCAGAGCTTTGCTCGCGAACTGGAGGCCTGCGATATGCCCATGCTGGATGCGTACATCCCCGACGGTGCGTTGCCTGCTCACGTGGAGGACGAGCTCTTGGCCACGCTGACCGACGTTCTGCTTGAGCACGAAGGCGCGGACCCCGCCAATCCGGCAGCTCGGGACTTGGCCAAGGTGTGGTTGCATCGCCCCGCGGCCGTACTGCACGCCGGTCAACGGCCCGCGATGCCGCACTACCGAGTGATCGCGTCGGTGCCAGAAGGCCAGTTCGACGACGATCGCCGGGCGAGCATGGTCGCCGCGGTCACCGCGGCAATCCTGGATGCCGAGGACGGGCGTTACGACCGCGACCCGTTGCGTATCTGGGTGTTCGCCAACGAGATTCCCGACGGCACGTGGGGTGGTGGTGGACGCATCGCAAGGTTGGCGGACATCGCCGGCATCGTGATGGGTGATCGCGACAAGGGCCGTGTCTATGCCAACCAGCGACTGGCCGGGCGCCGGTCGGTGTCGGCCTGAAATATTGGGCGAGCTGCGCTATCGCACCATCCGACGCTCGAGAACGCCCAAGGCGGGCCGCGCTGCCGCCGTCAGCCGTGCGGCGCCTCGGAGATCTTGGTGTCCGGCTTGCCCACCGTCTGGCAGTACGTCAACGCCGACAGCCGAGTCGCCGAGATCTCAATATTGCTCGGGTCAGCCCCGTTCTTGTCCTTGAGCATCTTGGTGACTTCGTCGTTCTGTTTCTTCTCGTCCTGAGTGGTGAAGTCTTTGCACTTCGTGTCGCCGCCGGTGTTGATGATCTGTGAGGCTGAACACGCCCCGGACAGCAGGGCAGCGAGCGCGATCGTGGCGGCCGCAATTTGCTTTGTCATTTGCCCTCCTGGATTGCTTGTAGTGGTGTCTGTACACCAATTCGGCTGGTTTCAAACGCGGCGGCGAGGTTTGCGCCAGTCGGTGGGCGCGTTTGCGGGCGCGCGCGGGATGCGTCGATCCAACGGGATCGGGTGGGCGCCGCGGCCCGTGCAACCTTCGGCTGAGTGGGAATAACAGTCGGGGCGCCCTCGTCTTCTACCGTTTGTCGGCCCGGCAGCGAGCGCATGACCGTGGGGAGGAAAAATCAGTGATCTCGTCGGATGTGCGCACCGGCCGGCCTCCGCCTATCGCAGTCAGTGACCAGCGCCGCGGGTCCGACGAAACCCGGGCGGTGTTCACCGGCGTGCTGGTTCTCTTGCTGTCCACGGGCTGGGTGGCCAACCACTTCGTCGCGCTGATGCCGTTGATCGGCGAGCGCCAACACCTCGACGCGGCCAGGCTCGACGCGATCTTCGGAATCTACGCGCTGGGATTGCTGCCCGGACTGCTCGTCGGCGGCCGGGTATCCGACGCGCTCGGGCGTCAGTCGGTGGCGCTGGCGGGCTCGTCATCCGCCATTGCGGGCACTTTGGCGATGCTGGTTTCGCAGCACCCTGACGTATTGCTGGTGGGACGGTTGATCGTCGGGATCGGTGTGGGTCTGTTGATGAGTTCCTGCACCGCGTGGGCGTCCGATCTGAAGGGTCCCGCGGGTGCGGCCACAGCGGGCGCTGTGTTGCTCTTGGGTTTCGCCATCGGCCCGTTCGCCGCGGGTGTGATCGCGCGGGCCGGACAGCCCGGCGTGCGGGTGTCGTTCGGGCTCGCCGCCGCGATTGTCGTGCTGGCGATGGCCATCACCGTGGTGGCGGTGCGGCGCACGGGCGCGACGCCGCCGGCAACGGCACGGGGCTGGGAGCCGTCGCCGGTAGCGCGGCAGGGGACCGCGTGGGCGCTGAGTTGGGCCATGCCCCTGGCGCCGTGGGTGTTCGCCTCGGCGACGTTGGGGTTCATCGCGATCCCTACCCGGGTACACACCGGGCTCGCCGCTCCGATGGCCGTGGGCGCCGCGACGCTGGTCGTGAATGGCGTCAGTGGGCTAATCCAGGTGTTGGCGCGTGTGTTTCGCTGGGGCCCACACGCCGGCACCACCGGTGCCGCGCTGGCCGCGCTCGGTTACGCGGTCACGGCGGCCGCCCCGCCGACAATATCGCTGGCCTTGGGCCTGCCGCTGTTCGTGGTCCTCGGGTGCGCGTCCGGACTCTGTTTGCGCGAGGGCTTGATCGACCTGGAAGCCGCGGCGCCGCAACGCATCCGGGGTGCGCTCGTCGGAGTGTTCTATGTGCTGACGTATGTCGGCTTTGGCCTGCCCTTGATCTTGGCGACGGTAGGATCGGGCGTCTCCGCGACGATTCTCGGCGTGATGGCCGTCCTGGCGCTGGCAACGGCGGTGAGTCGGGCGGTGCGGCTGCGCCGAGATGCTCACCGCCCGAGTTGATTCAGGCGAGTTCGATGGCTTCCTGTTGGATCCGTTCGAACTGAGCGCCCATCGCCTCGGACAGCGCGGTCGCGCCGGACAGCGGCCGCACCATCACCATGAAGTCGTCGATCAGACCGTCCTCGTTGAAGTGCAGGAAATCGCAACCGGTGATCTTCTTGCCCGCCACCGTCGTCTCAAACACGAACGCGTGGTCGTGACCGTTGGCGTCGTTGATTTCGCGGATGTAGTGAAAGTCCTCGAAGATCCGCAACACTCCGCGCAGGATCGCCGCGGTTATCGGCTTGCCGACATACGGCTTGAAGGCCACCGGGCTGGTGAACACCACGGTATCGGCCAGCATCGCGTGGATGGCCGCCTCGTCGCGCTCCTCGACTGCCTTGCGGAACGGATGCATCAGGACACCTCGCATGGTCAATTGTTGGGTCCGCTCGATTGACGCTAGAACGGATTGACTGCTTCTGCCAGCATGGTAGGAGTGGCTGACATCACCGAATTGATCCTCGCCGACCACAATTGGTTCCGCGAACAATTCGCCAGGCTGGACGACCTGCAGGCACAGACGCCGGAAGACCATCGCGCAATCGAGCGGGTGTGGCGACCGCTTGCCGACAAGCTCGACGTGCATGCCTACATCGAGGAGAAGATCTTCTACCCGCAATTGCTCAAGCGCGGCGCCGACGATCCCGAAGGCGAGACGCTCGACGCCATCGGCGACCACAACGACATTCGCGACGGCGTGCGCGACGCGAAGGCGGCCTCGATCGGGAGTGAACCCTGGTGGGCGGCCGTCGGCCGCACCCGGATAGCCAACGACGACCACATGGCCGAAGAGGAACGCGAAGGCTTGTCGGACTTTCGTCGGCACGCCCCCATCGGCCTTCGTGAAGCGCTCGGGCGGCAGTACAGCGAGTTCATGGCGCGCCATCCCACCACCAGGGGACTGCCGATCACCGATCGCGATCCCGAAAGCTACGTCGAGGACGTCGAGGACAGCGCGCCGCCCAAACGCACCGACTATTCGCTTCGGATCGGCAGCCTGAAAGGCCAATGAGCCGGTCAGATCGGAAGGAGATCTCCCATGGCCCGCGAAAGCCACGGCACCCCACCGACGCCGCCCAAGGACGCCCGGAAGGCGACCGAGGAGCAGCGTGACCTGCAGGAGAAGCTGGACCATCAGGACGAGGATCCGGACGCCCCGGGTGCGCATCAGTCGCGCCACGACCTACCGGACGAAAGCACCCGTTAGATCGGTGCAGCAGGCGCGCCGAACCAGGTGGTGAGCGCGTCGGCGAGCTCAGGCCCGGCCCGGTCACCCACCCAGGCGACATGCCCGTCGGGCCGGATCAACATCGCGGGCGCGGCGGGAACCGCACCGAGCGCTGGAAGCTCCCAATCCCCAACGTATTTCGCGTCGACCAATTGGACTCGATCGGCCCATGGCGCGATGTCGACATCACCGGGCGCGCCGAGGTTGAGTAGCACCGGACGGGCGTCGTGGAGCAGGGCGAAAACCCGCGTCGGGCCGTTGGCGGTCACGAGGTCGAGATCGGGCATGCGGCGCCCGAGCAGCGGGTGGCCCTCGCCGAGGTCGTAGTGGATGTCGAGGCCGGACATCATCGCGGCGAATCGGCGGCGGGCCTCGTCGAGGCTGAGGAGTTCGGAAACGACGTCGCGCAGGGCCTTGGTCCGGTCATCGAGGAGGCGAAGGAGCGCGATTTGCGCCATGGTGTTGCGCAGCACGCGCGCCGCGACCGGGTGCCGTTCGGCATGGTAGGTGTCGAGGAGGCTATCGGGCGCCGTCTGCTTGATCACCTGCGCCAGCTTCCATCCCAGGTTCACCGCATCCTGCACGCCGGTGTTCAGTCCCTGTCCCCCTACCGGGTGATGTACATGCGCGGCGTCGCCGGCCAACAGGACGCGCCGGTCGCGGTAGGCCGCGGCCTGACGTGTCGCATCGGTGAACCTGGAAATCCAAGTGGGACTGTGGATCCCGTAGTCCGTTCCGTACACGGCGATGAGTGCCTCGCTCAGATCGCGTAAGGTGGGTTCGCCGCTTGGTCCGAGGTGCCGCTCGGTCACCATGACCCGAGCCGGGCTTCCGTCCGCCAGCGCATGAACGCCGAGGGCGTCGTGGCGGATGCCCCATTCCGGCGGTTGGTCTGCCTCGAAGGCCATTTCGACCTCGGCGATCAGATAGCTCGTTGTCGGATCCCAACCCGGAAAGTCGATGCCTGCCGCTTTGCGCGTCAGGCTGCGCCCTCCGTCGCAGCCGACGAGATACTCCGCCCGCAGAAACTCGCCGTGAGCCATCTCAACGTCAACGCCGGTGTCGTCTTGCGCGATACGCGTCACCTCACGTCCGCGATAAATCGGCACGCCCAGTTCCTCGACCCAGGCCGCCAGTATCCGCTCGATGTCGTTCTGCCACAGCGCGAGCCCGTAGGGGTGCCGGGTGGGAAAATCGCTGATGTCCAAACGAATTTGGGCGAACCCGGCGACCTGGGCTACCTGCCCCTCGGAAAGGAATCGGTCGGCGATTCCGCGCTGATCGAGAACCTCGATCGTGCGTGAATGCAGACCACCTGAACGCGAGCCGATCACGTCTTGGCTGGCGCGCCGCTCGACCATGGCGACGTCAACGCCGCCCAAGGCCAATTCGCCCGCCAGCATGAGCCCTGTCGGGCCTGCCCCGACGACCACCACCGAAACATGCACGTCGCAACCCCCGACCGAGTGAGTTATGGCTTCGGCCAACGATTTTGCGATAAGACCCCGGTCTTGCCGCAAGCCCCCCGGTGCGCTATATGTTGAAAGTGAGGGGTTTAAATTCGCGCGGAGCGCTCCTAGAAAACCGCGAGCCAGATGGCGATGTACTGGCAGATCGCCGCCACCGCGGTGCACGCGTGGAAGAGTTCGTGATAGCCGAAGGTCGTCGGCCAGAGCCTCGGCCAGCGTAGCCCGTAAAACAGCGCACCGATGCTGTACAACGCGCCACCCACGGCTAGCAGCACCGCCGCGGGCAATCCGGCGTTGTGCACGATCGTTCCCGCGTACCAGACCGCGACCCAGCCCAGCAGCAGGTAGAGCATCAAGCTCAACCAGCGCGGGGCGGTCGGCCAGAACAATGTCAGCGCAATTCCGGCTGACGCGCCGCCCCACACGATCGCCAGCACGACATCGCCGGTCCCGCGCGGCATGTCCAGCCGCGCGAACGGTGTATAGCTGCCGGCGATGAGAACGAAGATCATCGAGTGGTCGAGCCGCCGCATCCAGTTCCGGACGACCGCCGATTCCCAGTTGACGCGGTGATAGACGGCGCTGACCGCAAACAACGCGACTATCGCGAGCGTGTATGTCAGGGTCGAGTGCCCGGCCCGCTTGGATACCTCCGCCCACGACACGGCCACCAGCGGCATACCCGCAATGACAAACGCGATAGCGCAGTACTGGTGGATCCAACCGCGTAGCCGTGGCTTGGTCAGCACACCGGAGGGTCCGAGATCGCCGGTGTCCAACTCGACCGGCCCAAGTGACTCGGGCCGGGAGATCGAATCCGTCTGGTAGCTCATCAGTCCCCCTCCCACAGGATTACGCCTTCAGTTGCTTTGTCCCCCGGCAACGTGGGCTTCTCCCTATATCGTCTCGCCGGGCTTTTCGTTACGGCTATGTGCCACCTACGAATTGGCTGACCGCAGGCACGTCGATCACCGTCGGTTGCGACGGCTGCGGAGTGATTTCGAGGAGGCCGTCGTCGGACTGACCGAAGCCGCTGATCAACAGGGCCTCACAGTTGTCAGCGCCGTCCTCGTAGCGCGGGTAGAGATAGTTGCCGGAGACGCGGTGATCGATATGAGAGGGCGCCAGATACAGCGCCGCGTTCTCCATCCAGCCCATTTTGGAATCCTCGACAATGATCGGCATGTCACCGGGAAGCTCGGCGAGCACCCGCCGGAATTGCTCGACATTCATCGATCGCTGCCCTCCCTCGCTGCGTGACCTGCCCTTGACGGCCTTGGCGCAGATGTCCTCAACATGGAGCGCCAGGCTAGGAGCGGGACGCTGAGAGCCCGCTGAGAAGGTCCCTGAGCTCGGCGGGCCCGCGCTGCAGAATCAGACTGTGTGGATGTCTGCGCTCCGCCCGTTTCGGCGCATGGGGTTCCTGCGATTGGTGCACCCCCGCAACTTGGGCATCCCCGCTCGCTCTGCCGCGGTATCGGCGATCGTCGTCTTGGTGGGACTTGCTTTTGCGGGCGCGGGTTTGGACGCCATCCTGTACCGGTCGTTGTTGGCGGGTGTCGACGACGCCAGCGCCGGCAGAGTCCGCGACATTGCGCAGGTGCTGCAGACCAATTCGCTCAACGAGCTCGACAGCGACCTTTTGACCACCGATCAGCGCGTGGTAGCAATCCAAGTGATCGCTCCCGACGGCAAGGTGATAAGGCGATCCGGGTCTGCACCGCAAACACCACTCCTGCCCATTAGCGGGTTCGACTCCAATTTGCGCCGCGGCATGCCCGACGATGCGGTGCCCCATGACGACATGCGCATCAGCGGTCAACGGGTCGACACTCCATCCGGTCAATACACGGTGCTCGTCGGAGGCGGCAGCGAGGCAGTCGAGGCGACCGCACGGGTGGTCGCGCTGCTGTTGGCTTGCGGCGCCCCGATCATCATCGCGGTGGCAGCCGCCGCGACCTACTGGCTCGTCCGCCGCTCACTGCAGTCAGTGGACGCGATCCGAAGTAGGGTGGCCGAAATCTCGACGTCCGATTTGGCCGAACGGGTGCCCGTGCCCAGCAGTCGCGACGAGATCGCGGCTCTGGCCCTCACGATGAACGAGATGCTGTCGCGCATCGAAGCCGGCCACCGCGCGCAAAAACGGTTCCTGGGCGACGCCTCGCATGAACTGCGCAGCCCGCTGGCAACCATCATCTCCGGATTGGAGGTCGCCGAAGCTCACCCCGAGCTCCTCAATGCCGAGTTGGCGGTCAACACCCTGCTTCCCGAGGCGCAACGGATGCGAACGCTGATCGACGATCTGCTGTTGCTGGCCCGCGCCGACGAGCACAGCCTGGTGCTGCGCAGGGAGGAGACGGCCCTCGATGACCTCGCCGAGGCCGAAGCGGCTCGTCTGCGGCGGGAAACGCAATGCACGATCGACACCGATATCCGCCCCGCGCGGCTGACCGGTGACCCCTCGGCACTATCCCGGATGATCCGAAACCTCGTGGATAACGCTGTCCGCCATGCGAACTCGCGAATCGCCATCGAAGTCGGCAGCCTCAACGGCAGCGCAACCCTGGTCGTCAGCGACGACGGTCCCGGCATCGCCCCGGCCGAACGGACCCGGGTGTTCGAACGCTTCGTGCGCCTGGATTCGGACCGTTCACGCAGCGGCGGCGGAACCGGACTGGGCCTGGCGATCGTCGCCGAGGTTGTCGCCGCGCACCGCGGCACGGTCACCATCGACGACCGACCTGGCGGCGGGACCAAGATGATCGTGACCCTGCCTCAGCACAACAACCGGTAACCGACGCCTCGGACCGTCTCGATGGTGTTCGTGCCAAAGGGGGCGTCGATCTTGCGGCGCACATACCCCACGTAGACCTCGACAACGTTGTCGGGACCTTGGTAGTGCGCGTCCCACACGTTGCGCAATATCTCAGCCTTCGTCACGACCGTGTCCTTATTGCGCATGAGGAACTCCAACACCCCATACTCGCGGGGGGTCAGCGTGATCGGGGTCGAATCACGTAGCACGGTGTGCCGCGCGGGATCCAGGGACAGAGATCCGGCGGTCAATACGGCGGGCCGCTCGGGTGCGCCGCGACGCACCAATGCGCGCAGGCGCGCGACGAGAACCCTGAATGAAAATGGTTTTGTCAGATAGTCGTCCGCTCCGAGATCGAGCGCATCGGTCTCGTCGTATTCGCCATCCTTCGCGGTCAGCATCAGCACCGGTGTCCAGACATCCTGTGCCCGCATTCGACGCAGCACCTCGTATCCGCTGTAGCCGGGGAGCATGATGTCGAGGACAACGACATCGAAGCTGTTGTCGACGGCCTCCCGCAGGCCCTCGACGCCGTTACCGACCGCCACGACGACGAAGCCCTCGGCCTTGAGTCCCATGGCCAGAGTCGCCGACAGTCGTGGCTCGTCCTCGACGAGTAGGACTCTCATGTCGTCACGCTACTTCGCGCGCGGCTTCCGCCTGGCCCGGGTGACGTCCCGCGCGTTGGGGCAGGACGATGAGCAACGCGACGATGATGACCGCGATGACCGCCGACGCCAGCGGACGGCTCAAGGCCAAGCCGCCGTCGGCGACCGGCTTGTCGAGGAAGTCGCCGACGGTCGCGCCCAGGGGCCGCGTCAGGATGAACGCCACCCAGAACAGGGTCACCCGCGACACGCTGGTCCAGTAGTACAAGGCGACGACCACGAGCAGAGCCGTGGTGAATACCAATGCCCCGCGCTCGTAACCGAATCCGCGGGTATCGGCGAGCCAATCGCCGAGGGCGGTGCCCAGCGTCTGCGAAAACGTGATCGTCGCCCAGTAGAACGCCTCCACCTTCGGCGTCGAAACGGTGCTCACGGACACCGTTCCCTGCGTCCACCGCCACAACCCCAGGGTGGCCAGAAGGCAGGCGAGAAGCAGAAGTGATCCGCCCGTGTAGCCGATTCCCAACTGCCGGTCGGCGAAGTCGGCCAGCGTCGTGCCGAAGGTTGTCGAGGCGACGATCGTCGCCCAGTACAGGCTCGCGTGGAAGCGTTGGGCGAAGATCTGCGCCGCAACCAGGACAACCAGGGCGATGCCGAAGAGGACGACGCCCGCGACGTAGCCCCAGTTCAGCGTCATCGTCACGGTGTCGCCGCCGGTCTCGCCCAGCGTCGTCGCCAAGATCTTGATGACCCAGAACCCCAGAGTGACCGCCGGGACCTTGGTCAGCGCCTCTTTCGTCATGTCGCTCATCTAGCAGTGACCTTCCGGCCTCGGTTTTCCTGCATGCCTACGATAACCGCGCTGAGAAAACGCTGAGATCATTCCCCGCGGGGAAGCAACACGGAGAGATCCAGACCGTCAACCGCTTGTCCGATACACACGGCACGCAGGACGTTGTTCGTGAACGCTTCGGCGTCCCCCCATGGGAGGTACGGCTTGGTGATGAGGAGAGACGCAACACCGTGGGCCGCCGCCCAGAGCTGCAGCGCGGGTGCGACGGAATCACCTGGCGGGAACAACTTTTGGTCGATGAGTTCCTGCACGGTGTCTTGCAGGTGGACGAAGGCCGAGCTGATGAGCGTCTCGTCGAAGTCGCTTCCCCGCCGTGGCGGAGCGCCGGTAGCCACCCGATACATCAGCGGTGTCGCGACCGCGAATTGCACGTAGGCGATGCCCAGGGCATGCAATCGTTCCAGTGGGGTCGGTAGGTCGCGCGCGGCGTCTTGCATGACCTCGCCGAGCCGGCGATAGTACTTCGCGCACACGGCGTCGAGCAGCTCGTCTTTGTCGGCGAAATGCCGATAGAGCGAAGGGGCGGAGATGTTCAGCGCCCGGGTTACTTCTCGCGTCGAGGGTGCCTTGGTGTCTCCCGACGCGATGATGAGTTCCGTTGCCGTGTCGATGATTTGCTCACGCAGCTGAC
This sequence comes from Mycobacterium sp. SP-6446, assembly GCF_001954045.1. Taxonomy (NCBI): domain Bacteria; kingdom Bacillati; phylum Actinomycetota; class Actinomycetes; order Mycobacteriales; family Mycobacteriaceae; genus Mycobacterium; species Mycobacterium sp. SP-6446. Next base: position 59,023 of record NZ_MBEM01000137.1, read on the forward strand.
CGCCCGATCCCCGGGGCAGGCGTTGCCGACGCGTTTCAGGATGCATAGGCGTTTTCTTCGAGCGGCTCATCGGTGATCCCCCAGCGGGCATGCCAGCGCACCAAAGCCGGGGGTGCCCACCAGTTGAGCCGGCCCAAGATCCTCATGAAGGCGGGCACCAGCAGCATTCGTATGATGGTGGCGTCCATCAGGATTGCGATGGTCAGGCCGGTTCCGAACATTCTCATGAACGAGACTTGTGCGGCGATGAGCGCGGCGAATGAGATCGACATGATCACGGCGGCGGCGGTGATCACGCGGCCGGTGCGGGCCACACCCAGCGCGACCGATTCGTCGTTGTCGGCCCGGGTGCGGCCCGAGTTCATCCAATACTCCCGAATGCGGGACATCAGAAATACCTCGTAGTCCATCGACAGTCCGAAGGCGATGCAGAACATCAGAACGGGCATGTTCGAGGTGATCGTCCCGGTGGGCGCGGTGCCCAACGCACCGAGGTGGCCTTGCTGGAATATCCACACCAGGGCCCCGAACGTCGCCGTCAGGGATATAACGTTGAGAGCCAACGCTTTTAGCGGCAGCACCACCGAGCCGGTCAGCATGAACAGCAGTGCGAAGGTCACGACGGCGATGACGCCCAGCACCCACGGCAGCGGAGAGAGTATGCCGTTAACGGCATCGCGGTCCAGTTGCGCGCCACCGCCGATCATCGGATGTGCGCCCCCGGGCGCCGGTATAGCGTGCAGGGCATCGAGCTGGCGTTCGGCGGCCGCCGTGTACGGCTCCACCTTGGTCTGCACGGTGAAAAGCGCCGTGTCGTTTTTGATTCCGGTTTGCATCGCCGCCGGGCCGGCCTTGTTTCCGTTGACGTAGGCACCGGTTGGCGCCGATACGCTGGCAACCCCTTGCACGCGCGAGAGCTCGGCGGCGTAGCCGTCCAGCTGTTGGCCCGCGGGCCCCGTCACATGCTCGACGATGACGGAGAGGTTCGTGGCGTCGTCGTTGTTGAAATTGGTCCGCATTTCGTCCCCCACTTGGCGGGCCGACGCCGACGTTGGCAGTGTCCGATCGTCGGGAAAGCCGAGCTTTACGCTGAGAAACGGCAGTCCCAGAAAGAGCAGCGCGGCGACTATTGCCACGGCTATCGGAATGGCATGTGCCATAACACGTTTGGCGATCCGGTACCAAAACGTCTCGGTGATTTCCCGGATAACGGGCTCTGGACGGCGCGTGATCCGTCGCAGGAGCCTTCGGATGTCGAGGGCATCGATGCGATCGCCGAGCAGCGTGATGACCGCGGGAACGATCACCAGCGCCGCCACCGCGCCCACGCTCACTACCGCCACTCCGGCATACGCGAACGACCTGAGGAAGTACATCGGGAAAAGCACCAGCGAAACCAGCGCCAGCGCCACGGTCAGGGCGGCGAACAACACGGTCCGCCCCGACGTGCGCATGGTCAACACCAGCGCCTCGTCTCGACTCATCCCGGAGGCGACCTCTTCTCGATACCGGTTGATGATCAGCAGTGAATAGTCGATAGCCAGCCCGAGCCCCATCGCGATGGTCAGGTTGAGGGAGAAGATCGACACGTCGGTGAAATAGGTCAGCGCGCGCAGCACGGACATCGCCCCAAAGATCGAGAACAAGCCCACCACCAGCGGTAGGAGCGCCGCGTTGAGACCACCGAAAATCGACACCAGCGCAACGAAAGTCACCGGTATCGCGATCAATTCCATGGTCATCAGGTCGCGCTCGGTCTGCTTAGTGATCTGGCCGTAGACGGTGGCCATGCCGCCGGCGCGCACCGAGACCCCGTCCCGATCGTGTCCGAGGCTTTTGATCAGCGTGCCGGCGTGCTTTTGCGCGTCGTTCTCTCCGCCGATCAGGCCCGCCACAATCATCCCGGACTTGCCGTCCTTGCTGAACAACTGGGCCGCGACCGGGGGCGGCGCACTCCATGCGGACGTCAAATTCAGCACGACCCCGGAGCGGCGCAGCTCGGCTTCCAATTCGCCGGCGACCTTGGCCACGGCAGGAGCCTCTGCGCCCTGGCCACTGCTCAGCATCAAGACCAGCGACTGATCACTGATACCGAACTTGTCGACGAGAATCTGGGCCACCCGCGCCGATTCGGACGTCGGGTCCTGCTGCCCACCCGCGGCAAGGTGCCTGGCAACCGGGAGACCGAACACCGCGGCGGCGATTGCCACCAATAATGCCGCCCCCAAGACCAGTCGCGGTGCGCCGACAACAAACCTCGTTAACCGTTCCAGCATCAGGATCCTTCGCGATAAGGTAGCGATGCTACCGTAGCGACGCTACTTCTCTGTGGTCAAGGCCAATGGGCGCGGCTCGCGCTGCCGTCGGGCCCGGTTCGCGTAGTCCACTACGCGTGCGTCGCGGCCAGCGAACGACGGAATGTGGGAGCAGCCGCACCGGTCGGTGCAGGCGGTCCCAACGCCGTTAGGAGCATGAAATGACCATTGACAATGACGCCGTCAACGCCGAGCCGACCGTGGACCGGCGCCCAGAGCCGGCGTGCAAGCACATACCACCGGTGGATCTTCTGAGCGACGTGCGCGACCACCCCGAGCCGACCCCGTTCGATGTGGCGAAAAAGTGGTGGGTTTGGTCGGGTGTCACGCACATCGGTGACTGTGTGCTGCAGGACGAGATGCTGACGATCCAAGCCGACGGGACCGCGAACTTCTTCGCACACGTGAAGTCCAGCGACGACGACGACCGATGGGTGTTCTACGGTGGCATCTCCTTGCTTGACGTGCACGGCGTCGTGTTGTGGACCAGCCCCAAGCTGATCGGCCCGCCGATGATTTGGGAGGACGAATGGGCGACCTGGGACGAGAATTTCGCGTTCCCAGCCGTGTGGTTCGACTCCGCCGCCGGCGCACGGATTAACCAGGCGCACTGCTGATCCCGTTAGGTGTTCCGTTGCCTGCCCGGCCGCCGCACCGACGCCAGCGTTAAAGCGGTGGCCGCGGCGGTCGGCGCGGGCGCGGATCCACCCGCCCGATGCCCGACGAACTGTTAGTGTCCACCTCAGCTTCAGCTATCAGCGGCGAACGACGACCTGGAGCAACCGTGTGCACGGTTAGCAACGACACCGCCGGACCGGCTCGCAGATGGCCGGTGCGCGATGCCTATTCGGCTCCGCGCGGTGATTCCGCGGCGGGCCAGTCAAACCCATTTGAGCGGAGGCAAACATGACGCTCGCCGAGCGGCTGGTGCGAGTCGCAGAGTTGACAGACCGATGGGTCGGATGGTCCCGACTTCCCAAACCGTTGGGCCTCGCCGTCCTCGTCGGATTGCGTGAGCAACTGCGCGCGGACAATCTTTACGACACCGGTCGCGGATCCGACGACCGCCCGCCCGCGGATGACGGTGTCACTCCCGTGCGCGACGCCCGCACCTTGGATGGCACGAACAACGACCTGCAGAACCCGCTGATGGGATCGTTGGGTAGCCGATTCGGCCGAAACGTCGCCACCGAATTGACCTATCCAGAAGAACCCGACCGCATCCTGGATCCCAATCCCCGATTGATCAGCCAGCGGCTGCTCCGGCGCGACAGCTTCAAGCCGGCGACCACGCTCAATCTGCTGGCCGCCGCCTGGATCCAATTCGAGGTCCACGACTGGTTCAGCCACGGCACCATCGACGACAACCCCTGGCAGATCCCCGTCGAGCCCCCCGATCCTTGGCCCGACCCCGTCATGACCATCAAACGGACTCCACCCGACCCCAGCCCGGATCCGTCGGGGCCGCCCACCTTCGTCACGCGGGACACCCATTGGTGGGACGGATCCCAGATCTACGGCAACACCGCGGGATTCGCCAACGGGCTGCGCACCGGCGAGCTGGGGCAGGTCAAGATCGACGGCGTCGGGCTGCACCCGGAGGATCTCGAGACCTACCTTGACCCGCACGGGGCGATAAGGGCCAACTTTTGGCTTGGGTTGGCGCTGCTGCATTCCCTGTTCTTGCGTGAGCACAACGCGATTTGCCGCGAACTATACCTGCGCAATCCCACGATGACGGACCAGCAGCTCTACGACAAAGCCTGCCTGGTCAACTCGGCGCTGATGGCCAAGATTCACACCCTGGAGTGGACCCCGGCGATCATCGCCCACCCGACCACCGAGTCCGCCATGCGGGCCAACTGGTTCGGGGTGCTCGGGCAGCGCTTTGATGGGCGCTACGGCCGCCTCACCCCGAGTGAGGTTCTGCAAGGCATCCCCGGATCACCTACCAACCACGACGGTGTGCCCTATTCGCTGACCGAGGAATTCGTCGCCGTGTACCGCATGCATCCCCTGATCCCCGACGACTACGTCGTGCGCTCACTGCGCGACGACAAGGAGCTGGCGCACTACGAACTGCCCGAACTGGCGCTGCCCCACGTCCGAGACCGCTTGGCGCAGTGGGAAACCGACGACCTGTTCTACTCGATGGGGGTCGCGAACCCCGGCCAGATTACGCTGCACAACTTTCCGATCCACCTACAGGACTTCCACCGGGTCGACGACATTCCTATCGACCTGGCCGCGGCGGACATCCTGCGGATCCGGGAACGTGGTGTGCCGCGCTACAACGCTTTTCGGCGGATGCTTCGACTCAAGCCCGCCGCCACCTTCGAGGAACTCACCGACAATCCGGCGTGGGCCGAGGAGCTGCGCCAGATCTACGGCGACGTCGAACGCGTCGATCTCATGATCGGCCTCTACGCCGAGCCCAAGCCACCGGGTTTTGGCTTCAGCGACACCGCTTTTCGTATCTTCATCCTGATGGCCTCCCGCCGGCTGCGAAGCGACCGCTTCTTCACCACCGACTTCACCCCGGCGATGTACACGGAAGCCGGCATGGACTGGGTGCACACCAACTCGATGCGCACCGTGCTGCTGCGGCATTTCCCCGCCCTGGAGCCCACCCTGCGCTCGGTCAAGAATCCGTTCGCCCCGTGGCCAAGAACACCCGCGCGTGCGTGGACCCGCATGTCCCCGCCGCCAACGGATGTGCGCCGCTATCCCCCGCCACCGGGCCCGCAGCCCACGTACGTCCCCTACAGCGACGCCCTCGAACAGCCCGGCCCCGAAGAGGACCGCGAGATCGACGGAATCGTCAAGGCGTTGCACGGCAACAACGAATGGGCCTACAAGAAGTTTCATCACGGCCTGCGCGATGCCCACGCCAAGACGTTGGCCGTGCTGCGGGGCGAGCTGATCGTCTATCCCGATCTGCGGCCCGAGCTGGCTCAGGGGCTGTTCGCGCAGCCACGCACCTATCCAGTGATCACCCGGCTCTCGACCACCTCCGGGGTGATCCGAAGCGACCAGATACGCGGGGTACACGGCCTGGCGATCAAGGTGCTCCTGGACGAGCCCGGCGACCGCATCCTGGCCGACGATGACGCCAAGACTCAGGACTTCCTGCTGGTCACCCATCGGGAATTCCCCTTTGCCGACGTGCGGGCTTACCTGCGGCGCGGCATGCCCCTGGCGTGGCTGTTGGCACGCCTGTCCGATCCGGGGCTAAGCGCCGTCGGCGCGGCGCTCGCGCGGGCCAAATCCATCCTGTCCCGGGTTGGCTTGGCGCTGCCCAACGCCGTGGAGATCTTCATCGAGCCCAACACCCACATCCTGGGACAGAACTTCTATTCGTCGGCGCCCATCCGGTGGGGCGACAATGTCGCCAAATTCGAGATCGTGCCGCTGTCGGAGTCGGTCAAGACACTGGCCGGTCAGCTGCTGCCAGCTGACAGCGGCTACGACGCCTACCGCAGCCAGGTATTCGACTTCTTCACCAGCAATAGCGCCGAATTCGAGCTGCGCGCCCAACTGTGTACCGACCTGGCCCGGATGCCCATCGAGGACGCGACGGTGCCGTGGCCGGAAGAGGTCAGTCCTCATGTCGGGGTTGCCAAGCTCCGTTATGAGCAACAGAATCCGGACTCCCCAGACCGGCGCCGGTTCGGCGACGACGTGCTGTCCTACAACTCGTGGCGCGGGCTGGCCGCGCACCGCCCGCTAGGCCCGATCAACCGCCTCAAACTGAAGGTCTACGAAGCCTCCAGCAACTTCCGCCACGACAAGAACAATGTCCGCCCCTTCGAGCCGACCGTCGCTGACCTGCCCCAGTGAGCGCGCCGACGCGCTAACCGGCTCGATCCGATCCCGGCCTGCGCGGGTGGTGGCGCACCTGCGCACCCAAAATTTAGGTTCGGCGGCGATTTCATTCGGCACCGACCCTGGGACGGCCCTAGACTTCCCATACATGAGCAGCCGGTGGCAGTTGCTCGAACGGCCGGTGGAGCAACAAACGATCCGCGCTGCGCTCACCGGTGACGAGCAGCGCGGCGTGGTACTTATCGGGCCCGCCGGGGTCGGTAAGACGACGCTGGCCCGTACCGTCACCGACACGCTGCCCTCGGCCGTGCACTGGGCCGCATGCACCGAGTCCTCACAGGCGATCCCGCTCGGGGCGTTCATGCAGTGGGTGGGTGCCTCGAGCGCCCGTGACCCCATCGCGCTGCTGGCCGCGGCGCGCGAAAATATGCTCGCCGGCGCGGAGCCTGTGGTCGGCGTCGACGACGCGCATCTGCTTGACCAGCTCTCGGCCACGCTGTTGCACCACATCGCCGTCGAGCGCAGCGGGCGCATCGTCGCCACGGTTCGCAGTGGTGAAGCGGTGCCGGATGCCGTTACCTCGCTGTGGAAGGACGGCTACCTGCAGCGGTTCGATTTGGAGCCGCTGTCGAAGGAGCAGAGCATCGCGCTAGTCGAAACGGTGCTCGGCGGCGTCCTGGAGGGTCTGTCGGCCGATGTCATGTGGTCGGCGTCCGGCGGTAATCCGTTGTTTCTGCGGCACATGGTCGAGGGTGCAGTTGAAGCCCGCACGCTGACCGAGGTCGACGGGGTCTGGCAGTTGCGCGGACCCACGGCCGTCTCCTCCGGGCTAGCCGAGCTACTGGAGAGCCGGCTTGACCACGCCGGCGCCGACGCACTCGGCGCGCTGAAGTTCCTGGCCTTCTGCGAGCCGCTGGATCTCGATGCGCTCGTCGAGCTGGCCGGTGAAGAGGCCGTCGACGCCGCCGAACTGCAAGGGCTGATTCGCATCGTGCGCGACGGTCACGTGCTCAACGCCCGCATCACCCATCCGCTGTACGGGGACGTGATGCGCCGCCGGACCGGCACCGCCTCCGCGCGAAAACTGCGCGGCAATATCGTGTCGGTGCTCGCCGCCCGGGACGTCACCTCTCCGGCGGATCGCATCCGCCTGGCGCAACTGTCCGTCGACAGCGACCAGGTTGCAGACAACGCTTTGCTAGTCGCCGCCGCTAAGGACGCCGTCTTCTTAGCCAACCTTCCTCTTGGGGAACGGTTGGCGCGCAGCGCATTTGAGCATGGCGATGGGCTGCGTGCGGGTGAGTTGCTCTCGCGGGCGGTGCTGTGGCAGGGAAGACCGGGTGAAGCCGATTCGATCCTGGCGCAGTTCAATCCTGACGAACTCGACGAGCTGCAGCTCGTGCTTTGGGGCATCCCGCGGCTGTCCACGCTCTTCTGGTCGATGGGCGAAGTAGGCCAAGCCCACGACATCCTTTCGCTGATGCGTCAGCGGGTCACCCATCACGCGCTGCGCCTCGTCGTTGAGGCCACCGGGGCGGCGATGGCGGTGCATCAGAACAAACTTGAGGAAGGCATCGCGGCCGCCGAGGCCGTCCTGGCCGACCCCGCAGCACCGGAACAGGCTGCCGACTTCGCGGCTTTCGCTGCCGGGCTGGCCATGCCCGTCGCCGGCCGCGGCGCCGATTTCGAGCCGATCGCGGCGCGGTGTCGCGTCGAGCACAAACCCACCGACGGGATGATCCGGTGGATGATCCGCTATGGCGACATCCTGGCGCTGACCCACACGGGCAGCCTGGATTTGGCCGACCGTCGGGTGGCCGACTACAGCCGGTTCTCCTCACAGGGGCAGTTCGTCGGCTGGGCTATCGCCAAGATCATGGCCGGACTGGTCGCCACGTACCGAGGCAAGTTCCCCCAGGCCATAACGGCATTCGAGCAGGCGTTGGCCGCGCTCAATGCCGAGAACTCGCTGCCGTGGCGGCTGCCCGGCCGGCTGTTGTTGGCCCGGGCGTATGCCGGATTGGGCCGCACCGCCGAAGCAGAGCGGGTTCTTGCCGACGCCAAGGAGCACGCCGGTCCGCACCTGGACTTGCACGAGCCGATGGCGATGATCGCAAGGGCGTGGCTGGCCGCCGGCCGCGGCGGCGAGCGCACCGGCGTCGATCTGGCGCGCGCCGCCGCCGACACCGCCCACCGCGCCGGCCAATACGCCGTCGAGGCCGAGGCGCTGCACCACGCCGCTCGCTTCGGCGACCGGACGGTCGCGGGCCGGCTGGGCGCGTTGGCCAAACGGGTCGACGGCGCGGTGGCCGGACTCTACGCTCGCCACGCTGCGGCCGTGGCCGGCTCCGATCCGCACGCCCTCGACGCGGTGAGCAGCGACTTCGAGAAGGCGGGGTTGCTGCTCTCGGCCGCGGACGCCGCCGCCCAGGCCGTCGTGCTCTACGAGCGCAGCGGCCACAACCGGCACACCACCGAAGCCGCGGCACGGGCGCTTCGACTAGCCGGGTTGTGCGGCGGAGCGACCACACCGGCGATCCGGGCCGCGGCCCAACCGCTGCCGATCAGCTCGCGGGAACGCGAAATCGCGGCCCTGATCGCGGAAGGTCTGTCCAACCGCGAGATCGCCGACAAGCTCACGGTTTCCGTACGCACCGTCGAAGGCCACATTTACCGCGCCTGCATCAAACTCGACATCTCCGACCGCGAGGAACTGGCGGCCGTCGTCGCGCGCAACACGACCTGAACCGGGGCCGCTCGCGGCAAACCCGCAGGCCACAGGGTTGACTACCTCAGCCTGACGGTCCTCGGCCACGCCTTCTCGAGTAGTCCCGCCGCTCACCTGACCGCTTTTCCGGTAGATCTGGCCAACCGCACCGCCGCCGGCACGGGGCCCGCCAGCTCATCGCAGCCGAGAAGATCGTGAATTGGGTACGCGCGCAACATGTTTTGCTGTCGCCATCATCGCCGGACAGCAAAAATGGTCGCAGCGCCAGCCTCAGCGATCACTGACGAAGACTCGACTGGCGCCGCAAGGTCCTGCGCCGCAATACAGGTAGTCCGTTACGCGTGCCGTCGACACCGGTGGATTCATAAATTCTTCAGCACAGCCGGACCGACCGGAACCGAACCCCGCCCCTCATGGAGTCGAAATGTTATCTACTGCGAAGACAGTGGCGCCAGACGAGGACGCCGCTGCAACGTTTGAACCGACCCACAGCGCGGACGCCGCGGAAGCGCAGAGCACTATCGCCGCTTCCCCGCCGCCCGTCCTCATCAGCGAACGCGAAGTCATGTTCGCAACTGCCGCTGCCGGCGCCACATCGCAAACCGCCAACACCCGGCGGCACTGGATCGCCCAGCTGTGGCAACGGCTGTCGGCGGCGCTGGACTCGCTGGACTCGTACGTCGAGCGTGAGCCGCGTCGCTACTATGCCCGGCGCCCGCTCTACATCGAGAACGCCGCCATGGCCCGCGAAATGGAACGGCTATGAATGAGCTGCTCATAGTCGTGGAAGGTGTGATGCTGATTGTTATCAGCGTCGGAATTCATCACCTCTCCGCATGGTTAGAGCGCTGGGATTACGAACGCCACCGCGAGGATTGAGGCGGCACGCTCACTGAGCGTGGCGCCGATATCCCGCCCGGCAGCACGTTTCCAAAGGCAGATGGGCAGCTACTCGCATTCGGACGGCACCTAATCGCAGCCGGCGCTGATATAGCAATCATGTGGGGATCGCGGCCACCACGCAGTACGCATGGCGATCGCCATTGATCCTCTTCATGGCAATTTGAATTACAAAGATATTTACGCACTACACATGCGATCCAGCAAAACATGTCAAGCTATCCGTTAGCCAGCGACTAGCGGTCGAGCCTGGGAGGCGAAATGCCTAAACGTTTATCAGCGTGGGCACCAATTATCGCGCTGGGAATGATCGTCGCGGGCGGGCTCGGCTGCCTTGGTGTGCACGGTCCGTGTATACGGCAACTGACCCGCTACGCATTTGGAGATCCCGCCATCGGCGAACATAAAACGCAATTATCGGCGGCAATAGTCAGTGACGTTTGGTTCTTCGTCGCCTATGGTCTCGTGCTGGGGGGTTGCGCGTGGTTCTATCGTGTCCGCGCGAGTTCCCAGGCAGGTCGCGGAATTGGCGCCTTCGTCATCGCCGCGGTAATCATCGCGGTGGTGGCCAACGTGGTCGAAGACGTGCTGCTGTGGATCACGCTGACACACGACGGCAACGGCTTGCGCACCGCGGCCCAAGCCGCGGCGACCGTCAAGTTTTGCATGATGGCCGTGGGAGCAGTCGGGGTCCTTGCTTCCATTGGGATCGTCCTGCGTGACGCGATGGCCTGGTACCGGCGGCTAAGCATCTGGCATAGCTGCAAGGGCGTGTCAATTCCGCAAATGCTGCGCTCGGTCAAAGGATTTCGGTGGATGAAGACCGACGCCGACGCGGAACCCCTGCCGGCGCCGTGGTGGGACGACGTGCTGGCACCTGATGACTTGCCGAAGCCGACGGAAACCCAAGAGGCCGTCAAAAAGGCCGTTGCAGATTCCGGCCAGACGGCTGAAGCCGTCATCGAAAACCAGCAGCGCTGGCTGCACGCCTATAGCGTGCCGGGCGTCACCGACGCGCTGAAGGGCCGCACGGAACCGCTTCGCGCGCTTTGCCTTTCGGGCGGAGGTGTTCGGTCTGCCTGCGTGGCATTGGGCGCCATGCAGGTGTTCTCCAAACCATCCAGCGCAAGCGATGCCGTGGCGAAACCGAGCGGGAACGGGAGCAGCGCTGCAACGCTGTTGGACGGCCTGGACTACGTCATCTCGGTGTCGGGAGGCGGATATGCCGCCGGCGCGCGGCTGCTGGCGGTACAGGACAAACAGGTCGACCCCGGGCAAACGCCCGAAGAGAAAGCCGCTCACGAGAACAAACCCAGACCACTGCCGAACGTTGTGCCGATCTCGAAGCGATTTGAAGAAGGATCAGCAGAGTTTGACCACATTCGCAGCCGATCGAGTTACATCGCTGACTCACCACTCGGCCTGCTTCGCGCACTTGCAGAGGTGCTCAAGAATCTGGTGGCCTCGCTTGCGACTATCTTCACTGTTCCCGTCATCGCGGGCGCGGCGCTGGGCTGGCTACTCGCCCGAATCCCGATCGCCGCATTCCCTCCGGTGCCGGCCGAGCGTGCAGCGACCGACCCCAACAACGGCAAGTACTTCCCATCACTCGTTGCCCACCCCGCCGCCTATTGGGCGATCGGATTCTTCGCCGCGTTCGCCGTACTGTTCACCATGTACACGCTCGTCGAAGAGTGGAAATCGAGTAGTCGGAGGAGCGAAGGCCGGCAGCTGCGGGCGCTGCGCTGGGCACGCGCGAGCGCCGGATTTGCGCTGGTGATCTTCACCCTCACAATCGCGTTGCCCGGATTGATGCGGCTCTGCTCGGGGGCGGGCGGCCACGCGCCATCCAGCCCGGGCGGTGCGTTCGCCGCGCTGTCGGGGGTCGTCGGACTCAACTACGTCGCCGCGCTGATCGCTATGATCTGGCGCGACAAGAACAAGCTGGTCAAGAGCGCCGGGATACAAACTGCCCCGGGATTGCTGAAACGCATCTTGCCGCCTCAGGTCATCTCGCTGCTGTTAACGGTCGCCACGTTGGCTGTGCTGTTGGTGGTGTGGCTGGCGCTGTTGGGCAGCTTCGCCGCCGGCGCATTCCACTACTGCGCACAAAACGGATTGCTCGAGCACCTCGCCCACATGGCGCCCTCGCTCTGGTGGTTAGCCGGCGTAACCCTCACGTGGTTATTCGTCGGGTTCGCTGATGTCACGTCTTTGAGCCTGCACCCCTTCTATCGACGCCGGCTCGCACACACCTTCGCGGTCCGCCGCGCCCCCGACACAGGCGTACCGAACGAAGCCGTGCGGTATCGCGACGACGAACCCACCTGGCTGCACTGGTACGGCCGGACGACTAATGGCCCACAATTCGTGTTTGCGTGCTCGGCCACCATCACCGGCCCCGACAGGCCCGCGCCCGGACTCAACGCCGTGTCGTACGTGATGAGCGCGGACTACGTCGGCGGACCGGCGCTCGGTTGGTTCCACACCGAGAAATTGTTCGAGGCAGCGCCACCGCGGATCCGCCGGGACCTGACCGTGGAGGCCGCGATCGCGGTGAGCGGCGCGGCGTTCGCCTCGGCGATGGGACGCCAGAACAAGGGAATAGAGAAGTTGCTCGCGGTCTCGGGTGCGCGCCTGGGCACCTGGTTACCCAACCCGAGCTTCGTCGCCCAACTCAGGGACGCCGAGCACCGTAACGATTCAGACCCCGACCCTCTATGTCGGACATGGCCGAAATCGCTGCCGACCATCCGGGGTGGGGGGTACCTGTATCGAGAGATCCTCGGTATCAACAACATCGACGCGCGCCTAGTCCAGATCACGGACGGCGGCCACTATGACAACTCGGGTCTCGTGGAGGCACTGCGGCGCCGATGCGGACTGATCTTCGTCGTCGACGGAGGCGGCGATCCGCCACCACTGCCCATAGGCCTCACCGACGCAATTCGGCTAGCGAAATATGAACTAGGCGTCGAGATCACACTGAACCAGACCGGTCCGTACTCCGTCGAGAGCATCACGCCAGGCTCCGGGAAAAAGTTCGCCAAGGACGACGCGCTGGCCAGTCTCAACGGCCGTATCACTCGCGGGGCGGTCGTCAAGGGCGACATCACCTATCCGGCGGCGGCGGGCCTCGAGAAAAGCACTGGCATCCTTATTTTCGCGAAAGCGGTACTGTGCGAAGCCTGCCCGTACTGGCTTCTGACGTACGCGGCGTCCAGCGACATCTTTCCCCACGATCCGACGTCCGACCAATGGTTCAGCGAAGGACAGTTCGCCGCCTACACCGAGCTGGGCCGCGTCATCGCCGACCAAGCCGTCAAATGCGTCACATCTCTACAGCCCGCAGTCAGCGGCACCAGGCGGCGCCCCGTGTCAGTCCCGTGATTCCGTCGACAGCAACTGCTGAAGGCCGAAGTGCCGCAACGCCTCGACGTTCTGGAACGACACGACGTGATCAATACCGTGCGGTGCAAAAGTGAGCACATGTAGGGCGTGCAGGCGATGCTGTCCATTCGTCGCCGGGTACAGCGCCACTGCGGGTTGTCCATTGGCCGATGTCCGCACGACCGGGGTATTGCCGAACGCACGCATGCGTGCGCCGAGAAAGGCGCCGATCGTGGCGTTGCCCCTAAACCACGTGAGGAATGGCGGCATCTCGAAGAGGGCGTCCTCGGTCAACACCGCGACCAGTTCGTCCACGTCGGCGTTTTGAAACGCGGCCACATACCGATCGAGCAGTTCACGCTGCCGCTCTTCTAATGGCTGTGCCCGCGAGTCGACATCCGCGGGCAGATGCGTGCGGGCCCGTTGCAGCGCGCTGTTTACCGCGGCGACACTCAAATCGAGGAGTGCCGCGACTTCAGTTGCGGGCCAACCCAATACCTCCCGCAGAATCAGCACCGCGCGCTGCCGCGAGGGAAGATGCTGCAGCGCGGCCACGAAGGCCAGCCGCATGGATTCCCGTGCGGCGACCACCGTGGCCGGGTCGCTCGTCGTGGCGGCCAACAGCGAATCGGGGGCGGGCTGTAGCCATGTCACCTCCGGGCTAGCGGCCATAACGCGCGCGGTGGGGTCGTTCTCCGGCGCATGCAGGTCCGACGGCAGCGGGCGGCGTTTTCCACGCTCGAGAGCCTTGATGAACGCCCGGGTGGCGATGCGGTACAACCATGTGCGCAGCGACGACCGCCCTTCGAAATGCTCGTAGGCGCGCCACGCGTCCAAGTAGACGTCCTGTACGACGTCTTCGGCGTCGTCGACGGAGCCGAGCATGCGGTAGCCGTAGGCGATCAGCTCGGCCCGAAACGGCTCAGCCAGCCGCGCGAAGTCGTCGCCGTTGTCAGTGGTGATGCGCATGTTGATCCGGTGCCCCATAGGTGTCGTGCCACGGCCATTCATTGATGTAGCGCTGCCGGCCCAACGGGGTCAGATCGAGGAACCGGTAGGTGCTCAGCATGACATCGGCGCCGACACCGTAGGCCGAATAGGTGTGAAACACCTTGCCGCCGTCCTGGACGAAGACGCTGACGCCTTGTCCGTCGGCGCCATTGGTGGCCACGTATCCCAGCCCTTCGCGGATCAGCGTTTCCTTGTCCTTGTAGTTGTATTCGACCGGTGCGATCGATTCGTCGGTGCTGACGTGGAAGTCGTAGTTGAAGTCGGAACCGTGAGACGAGTACCAAGGCAGCCGCCATCCCATGCGGGCCTTGAACTCGTTGAGCCTCGAGTACGGCACGCGCGACACCAGCGCCAGCGTGGTGTCGGCGCCCTCGTTGAGATGGATCGGGTCCGGCATGTTGTCCACGGCGAATGAGCAACTCGGACAGCCGTCGTCGATGTCGTGCAGCCACATGAAGTGGTAGACGATCAACTGGCCGCGGCCCTCGAACAGGTCGATCAGCGCGGCCTCGCCGTCGGGTCCCTCGAAGACATAGTCCTTATCGATGGCCACCGCGGGAAGTGCACGGCGCTGCTCGGCCAGCATCGCGAGCTGCCGGCTGGCGGCCTTTTCCCCGGCCAGCAGGTCGAGGCGTTCCGCCAGCCACTCCTGGCGCGTCGCCGTACGGGGGATTTTCATTTTTCGCTCCTTATCCTCAGCGGTACTGAGGCAGCCGCCCGCCGAAACTCATCGGTGGGGCTCAGGGTCGGCGACCGTGATAGGAGCCGATCACCGCCGCGTACATCACGACCGGCGGCGTGGCCAGGCGCTTGGCAAGTTCCCGGTGGAATTCGCGGTAGGCGCCGCAGTCCTCGAACGGGTCGGCGGTGCCGTCGAAGGCGATGACATGCATGAAGCCGACCCCGTCGTCGAACATCAGCACCTGGTAGTCGACCCCGCCAGGATCGCGGGCGGTCAGTTCGCCAATCACGGCCTCGATCAGCTCGCGGTTGCGTTGCGCGGCATCGTCGGTCGTGAAGTACTGCACAACGGCGGCTTTCCTCACCCGCATCACCTCCACCAGTACAGAGGCCCGAAGACTGCCGGATTCATCGGCTGCGATGAGTTTCAGCGTCTTACGGCCTCGATACAGGCAACCCCCACTAGAAATCAGGAGCAGAAATGAAACTCGACAACGACGCGCGACAACTGATCGGTTCCAACCCCGCAACACTGGTCACGAACAATCGCGACGGCAGCCCGCAAGTCAGTGTGGTCTGGATCGTGGTGCAGAGCACCGCCGGCGGCGATGACGAGCTGGTCGTCGCCCATCTGGAGGAGCATCAGAAGGTCCGCAACATTCGGCGTGATCCCCGCGTGGCGGTGACCATCGTGTCCGACGACCGCAGCGGCCTGCAGACGCCCTACCTGTCGATCAAGGGCACGGCACGCATCGAGGAGGGCGGCGCGCCCGAACTGCTGGGCGAGATTGCCACGGCGCTCCTCGGGCCGGGCACCGGCTTTCCGCCGCCGGGCTCGCCACCCGGATATCTGACTCGCATCACGATCGACAAGGTCGGCGGCGTCGGGCCCTGGGCGGCCTGACTGCGGACGGCGTCGCTTCCGCAGAACTTCAGGAGTGAATCCAAGCGGTGCGTTAGGGTCTGGTTTGTAGCCGACTGCGGGCGAGGTAAGCAACGACTGCGAGATCCATCAGGGACGCGATGCCGCTAAGTGAAGGTGCACAGTTCGCCGGCTATACCCTGGTGCGGCTGCTGGGCAGCGGTGGGATGGGCGAGGTGTATTTGGCCCGCCATCCTCGATTCCCGCGGCACGAAGCGCTCAAGGTGTTGCGGGCGGATGTGTCGGCCGATCCCGATTTCCAGCAGCGCTTCAATCGGGAGGCCGAGTTGGCCTCCCGGCTGTGGCACCCTCACATCGTCGGCGTGCATGACCGCGGCGAATTTGAAGGCCAACTGTGGATCACGATGGACTACGTCGACGGCACCGACCTCGGCGAACTGGTCAGCACGCACCATCGCTCAGGAATGCCCGCCGAGGCGGCGCTGTCGGTGGTCAATGCCGTCAGCGACGCCTTGGACTACGCCCATCACCGCGGCTTGCTACACCGCGACGTCAAGCCCGCCAACATCATGGTCAGTCGGCCCGATGACGGTGGCACACCGCGAATCTTATTGAGCGACTTCGGTATTGCCCGCCCGATCGATGACACCACCGGTCTCACGGTGACCAACATGGCGGTGGGAACCGTTAACTACAGCGCGCCCGAACAGCTCATGGGCGCGGCCCTCGACGGCCGCGCTGACCAATACGCGCTGGCGGCTACCGCCTACTACTTGTTGACCGGCACCAAGATGTTCTCCAACCTTCCCGCAGTAGCCGTGATCAGCGCGCACCTGACGGCGCCACCGCCGCTTCCCGGCGCCGTGCGCCCCGACCTTGCCAGCACCGATGCCGTGTTCGCCCGCGCCTTGGCTAAAGATCCTCGCCAGCGTTTCGAGCGGTGCGCCGACTTCGCGGCGGCGCTGGCCGACCGGCTGCGGATCGTCCATGCCCCGGGCGGCGGACATACCGCAGCCCCCGCAACGGGTCCCGGGTATGCCCAGTCCTGGACAATGGTCAGGCCAGCGCCCGCCCCGGCGCCGCATTACGACTCTCCACCGCAGCCGCCTCGGCGCTCGCGACGGTGGGTCGCTGTCGCGGCGGCGGCCGCGATCTGCGTCGCTGCAGTGGCCGCATATTTTGTCGTTTCGCACGGCGCCGATCGCCATTCCCCACCGAGTTCGGCCACAGCTGAAGGCGCTCGGCTGGCCGCACAGAACTATCTCGAGGCACTCTCACGCGGGGACGCCGCCACCGCATTGTCGTTGAGCGCCAATCCGCCGGCCACCAGGGAGTGGGTCACCGCCGATGCACTGCGCGCCCAACTGGCGTCGGCACCGATCACCGACATCACGGTCACTTCGGCTCCCCCCGCGTCCGGCGATGACCCAAATAGCGTCCAGCATGTGATCTTGTCGGCTCGCTTCGGCGCGACGCTGTCACAGACCCGGATCGCGGTGCGCCGCAACGGCAACGACTGGAAGCTCGAGACCGCTACCGTGCCCGTCGACATCGGTACGCCGGGCACCACGAACGCCTCCTTCAAGGCAGTCGCGCTGTTCGGAATCGCCACGAACGGAACGACGCCGGTGTCGGTTTTCCCTGGCGCCCTCATTGTCTCGTCGTCGAGCCGATACATCGATATCAGCGCGCAGGCGGCACCGGTGCTACTGAACGCGCTGTCTCCCAACGCCACCCACCCCAGCGTTCAACCCGTAGCGACCCTCAACGACACCGGCCTGCAGGCTGCCAAAGCGGCGGTCGACAACTGGCAAAAGCATTGCTATCACGGAGTCGCCCCGCCCCCCGAGTGTGGCCAGGAATATTCCTCCGACAACACCGGCACTATCACCAGTGCGGGCGACTTCTCCCAGGCCAAGCTCGCGTTTGATGCCGCCACCATGAAAGTCGTTGTCTCGGGCACCATCAAATACACGGGGACCACATCGACCGGCAACCCCTTCGATGTGACCTATAACGCGGCTGGCACAGTCGATTTGACCAAGGATCCTCCGGTGTACGCGGTCCGTTCCTAAGCTGAACTGAGGAGGTGAGTCCTATGCCGTTGAGCGAAGGTGCAGCGTTTGCCGGCTACACGGTGGTGCGGCTGCTGGGCACGGGCGAGATGGCCGAGGTCTATTTGGTCCGACATCCCCGGTTACCGAGATTGGAAGCGCTCAAGGTTCTGCGTGCGGACCTATCGGGCGACCGCAACTTTCAGCAACGGTTCATCCGCGAGGCGGATCGGGCCTCTGGGCT
Organism: Mycobacterium sp. SP-6446; assembly: GCF_001954045.1. NCBI lineage: Bacteria > Bacillati > Actinomycetota > Actinomycetes > Mycobacteriales > Mycobacteriaceae > Mycobacterium > Mycobacterium sp. SP-6446. The sequence goes on from NZ_MBEM01000137.1 coordinate 77,054, forward strand.
GTGGCATCCCCATATCGTCGGGGTACACGACCGCGGCGAATTCAACGGTCAGCTCTGGATCGCGATGGACTATGTCGACGGCCCCAACCTGCGCGAAGTCCTGTCCCGGCACCCGTCGGGTCTCACTCACGCCGAGGTGATCGCGGTCGTGAGCAGCGTCGGCGGCGCGTTAGACCACGCGCATCACCGTGGTCTGCTACACCTCGACGTCAAGCCGGCCAACATCATGATCAGCCATCCCGACGACGGCGGCACACCGCGAATCTTGTTGAGCGACTTCGGCATCGCCCGCCCCGCCGAGGACGACGACGTGACCACCAGCGTGGTCACAGACACGATCAAAACGATGGGAACCTTCAACTACGCCGCACCCGAACTGCTGCGCGGAGCCGCCCTCGATGGCCGCGCCGACCAGTACGCGCTAGCCGCCACGGCCTACCACTTACTGACCGGGGTCCAACCTTTCTCCGACGCCAACCCCATCTCCGTGATTCGCGCGCATTTGACCGCGCCCCCTCCCCGCCCCGGAGCCATGCGCTCTGAGCTGGCCAACACTGACGCTGTCTTCGCGCAGGCCTTGGCCAAGGATCCCGCCCAGCGCTTCGCCCGTTGCAGCGACTTCGCCGCCGCCCTGGCGGGCCAACTCCAAACCCCGCCCACCCTGGCCAGCCCGACGCCGCCGCCCGCCTCTACCGCAAGCGCTCCCCTGACGGGGCCCGGATTCCCGCCCCCGCAGGGCACTGGCTACCCCAGCCCGCCGCCGCATTGGCCACCGCCAAGAAAGCGTGGCCGCAAACGCCTTGTGATCTCAGCTGTTTCGGCAGTTATCGTGCTCGCCGTCCTGGTCGCCGCCGGCACTTTCGCGGTATCCAAACTCAGCGGACCCGACGCCGCCCAGCGCGCAGCCCAAGACCGCGAAGCCGCCCGCCAGGCCGGCCAGCACTATTTGGAGGCGCTGGCCACCGGCGATGCCCGCACCGCCCTCTCGCTGGGAGTCCAACCGCCCGCAACTCCGCAGCTTGTTACCGACAAGGCCCTCACCGACCAACTTTCGGCGACGCCGATCACCGACATCACCGTCACCAACGACCCGGCGCAAAGTCCGGACACCCCGCCCGACACCCAGCGTGTCGTCCTCTCGGCCCATTTCGGACCCACTCCCTCGCAAACGGTGATGACGGTCCACAAGAAAGACGGCCAGTGGAAGCTGGACTCCACCACCATCGCGATCACAATCGCCGCACCGCCGAATGCCGCGGCTGCGATGAAGGCTCTCACCGTCGGCGGGGGCCTTACCAACGGCGCCAGCCCCATCTCGGTGTTCCCCGGGACACCGCAGGTCTCCTCGTCTAGCCGCTACATCGACATCGGCGCAGCCACCACACCGCTGCTGCTCGAAGCGCTGACCGCGGCAAATCCGCCGACCATCACACCCGTGATCGCGCTCAATGACGCCGGCCGACAGGCCTCGTTAGAGGCCCTCGACCAAAGGCTCCACTACTGCTTCAAGGGCGTCCCACCGCCGGTCGGGTGCTGCCCGCCCGGCGGTTGTCCTCTCCTCTACAACACTGGCATCGACCCCGACAGCGCCGACCTGATCAAGCTGGAGAGCACCGACCATATGAACTACGACCTAGACCCCAACGTCATGAAGGTCCACATGACCGGACACATGCATTACAGCGCACGGGGAATCAGCCACTCCCAACAGGTCACATTTCGTGACGATTTTACCGTCGACAGCATGATCGACCTGACCACCGAGCCACCCGTCTACGTGCCAAAACAACCGCGGTAGTCGGCCACTTGCGCCTGTTAGACGTTGCAGCCCAACACTTCTCGCGCGTGTGATCGCTGAGCTAGGGCGACGAACTGCTCGCGTCGGATGCCGTGTTGATGGTGCGTTCCCAGATCGTGGCCAGGGTGTCGACGAGCGCGTCGAGTTCGGCATCGCTGGTTTCCGGTGTGAGGGTGAGCATCCGATGGATGTTCATGGTCACGAGGGCGAGGGCCGTCTGGTGCGGGTCAGCAAGATCGGGGCCTAGGCGGTCGATGACGGTCTCGGCAACCGCGACGACAGGATCGATCAGTCCGGCCCGTGCGGCCTCGATGTCCGGGTCGTCGATCGACGACCAGAAGACGGCCCGCAGGATCGCGCTATGGCGCCGGTAGGTGCGCGCTGCGCTGGCCAACGCTGTCCGCCCGGCCACGACGGGATCCTCGGCGGTGCGCCATCGCTCCAGTGCGGCGTCGGCGTCGGCACGCAGTGGCCGCACGAGAGCCTCGAGGAGTTCGCTACGGTCGCGGAAGTAGACGTAGAACGATTTGCGCGACAGCGTCGTCCGAGCCATCACGGCGGCGACCGACACCGTGTGCGCTGGCTGGTGGGCGAGCAATTCCTTTGCGGCGTCGATGATTTCGCGACGCGCGTCGGCGGGGGCGCGCCGCCGCCGCGGGGCTACCGGACGGACTGAACTGGCGACACCTTTCGTTACTGCCACAGTGGCAGTATAGTCACCCTCTGATTACTGCCATGGTGGCAGTAACGGTTGCGAATGCGGGAGCGTCGGATGAGTGCAGGTTGGGGCCGCGTGGTTCATGCGCCACGCTGGTATTGCGTCGTGGTCGGGATCTTCCTGGCGGTGCGGGCGGTATCGACATTGGCAGCAGGCGCGAATTTCGCCCTGCCCGGTGACGGGTGGCGGTCGGTTTGGCAATTGCTGCTGGTGGCAGTGCTAGCGGTCGGAGTCGCGTTGCCGCGTGCGGCCTGGCCGGCCGTCGCGGTGGTTGGGGCCGTGTACGCGGTGGCGACGGTTCTCGAGGTGTTCCAAGGCGCCGACCTGTTCGGGGTGGTACCGGTCGACATGCGCGACCGGATCGTGCACCCGTTGCTGGCGATCGTTGCGGCCCTGAGCTTGATGCTGGCAGGCCGTCGAGCCTCAGTGCGCAGTCGAGACTAGCTACAGGGATATTGCCCGTTGAGCACACAATTCGACGGTGGCGTGTAGGTGCCGGTCAGCACGCCTCGTAGGCCGCCCGTGGCTGACCCGCCGGGTGCAATGACACGATTCCAATTCGCGGGCGTCAGAACATAGTGCGTGCCAGATTGCGTGACGGTGCTATTCCAGGTGTGCACGACGGATTGTCCTGCCGGCATGTCGAATTCGAGCTTCCAATCGCTCAACGGCGCCATGCTCCCGTTGGTGACGGCGAAGCGGGCGATGAAACCCGTCTGCCACGTATGTTCCACGGTGAACGTCGCCGCGGCTGCGGCCGCATGAGCTACCGGGGCGACTGCGAGTCCGAGGACGCCAACCAGCACTGCCGACAGCACTACGTGAAGCGCTGCGCCGCAGCGCTTCACGTAGTTCCTCAGTCGGGCCATAGCAGCCAACACTAAAACCAAACAGGCGGTATCGGCCCTCGCATCGCGAGTAAGCTGCAGTACCTTTGCCCAACCGAAACCGACATGAAATCTTGGCCGGATGTACGTTCTTATTTGTCGTTGCGCGACAGCCGCTTCGGAGCTGGCCGCCCGGTTGGCCCATAGCTGATCGATGCCGATCGATCCTGTCCTAGGGCAGTGTTAGCCGAGTGTGGGGTCTGGGGTCCGACGGCTACGGGTGCCGTCACTGCCCCTCACCCTGAACAGCTGGTTGTCGCGATGGCTGACCAACCGCGTCGGACGCACGCCGGCCGACCAGGAACCAGGTGCGCAGCACACCCTTGCCCTTCACCACGACGTCGCCGCGTTCCTCAAATACGAACTCCCCCTTGAGCCGTTCGTACACGTCGAGCGGGACCTGAATCCGCCCTTCGACGCCGGTGGACTCCATGCGGGAGGCGACATTGACTGCATCGCCCCACACGTCGTAGAAGAATCGGCTGGTGCCAACGACGCCGGCCACCATGGGACCGACGCTCAGTCCGATGCGGATGGGCACCTTCTGCCAGATGTGGTCGGTAAGCCTGTTCGACGCGTCGGCCAAATCGAGCGCAAGACATGCGAGCGCCTCCAGGTGATTGGGCCGCGGCTGCGGTACGCCGCTGACCGCCATGTAGCTGTCGCCGGTGGTCTTGACCTTTTCCAGCCCGTGGCGCTCGACGAGACGGTCGAATTCGCCGTTGACGCGGTTGAGGAGAGTCACCAGCTCCTCCGGCGTGGTGCGGCTGGCGCGCTCGGTGAAGCCGGCAATGTCGGCGAACAACACCGAGGCTTCGTCGTACTTGTCGGCGATGATCGTGGTCGTCGGGTCCTTGAGCCGCGCTGCGATAGTGGTCGGCAAGATGTTGGTGAGCAACGCCTCGGAGCGTTCGTGTTCCAGCTCGATCGCTCGCTTCGCCCCGTCCATCTCGCGCTGTGTGTACCAGACCGTCGCCATCACCATTCCGCAGGCGGCGACTGCCGAGATCGCAAAGCCGAGATCCATTGCCCACACCGGCTGCGCGCGGGTGCGAACGGGCCGGACATAGTTGATCGTGATGATCAGAGCGGCACTGCTGGTCACCACAAGGGAGGCCGTCACGATGTGCTCGGTGCCCAGCACCATCACCGCCACGAGCCCCGACATCACGAAGAAGAACGCGACCCCCGTGTGGGTCCCGACCGTCCAGCCGACCACGATCATGAACACGTCGGCGATGCCAACCAGGGTCAGCGGCGCCATCAGCTCACCAAAGCGGTACAGCAGAGGGACCAGCGCGAATATCAGGGCTGCCACGACGTTGAACCCCGCGATGGGCCACAGTCGGGTCGTCATCACTTCAATCACCGCGAAGCTGGCGCAGACCGCGGCGGCCATCCATGTGGTGATGCTGAGGACTCGATGACGCCGGGCCTGGCTGTCTGCGAATTGCCGGTCGCGA